>DATCLO010000080.1:0-41887 GCA_036563875.1 Cyclobacteriaceae bacterium | reverse complement strand
AGGTGGTTGGCCTTGGTAGGATCAATATCTTTTAGCACCTGCGCCCCTAATGCGAAGGCACTTGCAAATTTTCCTGCAGTGGATGCCGCACCCGTCGCGCGGTTCTTGTGTTTGAAGAGTCCCTGCACTTCACCAGAGATGAAATAAACAGGACGTCCTGTTCCCTTGCCCCATCCGTAGTCGACTGAGTCAAGAGTGGGAAGCCTGAATCCGGCGTGATCACGATCATCGGCGAGTTGATTAAACATCCAGTCGGGACGTGGGTGCATTTTTTCGAGCCATTGCAGCCCCCACAGCGCTTCGTCGAGTACATCCGCCTTTCCGTTGCTTCCCTCTAAACCGTTGTCCAGGTGCATGTCACCGAATGAGCCTGGGAAATCCCGGTAGGCTGCGAGTAGGTGGTACGTTGCATTTGCCGAGGTAGCGGAGTACTGAAGATAATCTGTGGCGTCATGCCATCCGCCTGACACGTCGATGTATGTGCCGTCGGGCATTGGCCCGTAGATCGTGTAGCCATCGTGCGTATGACACGAGTCTTTCAGGAAGGGGTTGTATCCGCTTCGCTGTTGCCGCATGTACTGGAGGAGGAAGTCGGGTCTCCCTTTATAAACGTCAGCGGATATGTTGAATTCGGGTGATTGTGCGCTGCCAGCACGCAGATAATAGGTGCCTGGCCTGGTGTATTTGGAGAAGTCGAGGCGATACGTGTGGGTGAAAGGACCGTACGCGCCGAAGTTCTTTCCGGTTTTTCCCTTGAACACGACTTTCGAAGTACGGCTGTCGACAAGTTCAAAAGTCTCAGGTCCTGGTTGGGAGTCCTTGGATGCCAGTACGGCGACCTTTACGGACGAAGGTCCATAGCCCAGCATGTTTATGCGAATCCAGGATTGCGTTTTTTCCTGCGCCAGGGAGAGCGTTGATATGAGAATCAGGTTGATCCAGAGACCGAACGCCGGCAGGGCGGATCGAGATGAGCTTGCGTTTTTTTGCGTCATTGTTCTACCAAGTAAAGAAATAAGGCAACAATCAGCAACGAGACAGGAGATTTTATTTGGCTGATTCCGGGAGGAAGCCCATTTTTGATAGATACAGCAAAAAGCTGCAACTTTGCGCAACAGGCCCCATTGATGTTACAGGAAGAGCGTCAGCGATTCATCCTCCAGCGGATCAACCTTCATCACAAGGTACTCACTTCTGACTTATGTCAATTGCTGAATGTGTCCTTGGATACAGTTCGGCGCGACCTGACGGAGCTTGAGCGAAAGGGAAAATTGGTCAAAGTGCATGGTGGCGCTTTGTCCAACATGTTCCATTATCCTTACCAGCAGCCGGAAGTTTATGCCCGGGAGGAAAAGATTGCCATTGCGCGAAAGGCACTATCATTAATTAAAGATGGGATGGTGATCCTGGCAGGTGGCGGCACTGTTATGCTGGAACTGGCCCGACTGTTCCCGGAAAACATGAAGGGGACGTTTTTTACGGTCAGTCCCCTTGTCGCCCTTGAAGTGACACAGCGTTCCACAGTGGAAGTTATTCTTTTGGGCGGGCGACTTGCCCGTAACTCATATATCTGCACGGGGTCTTCGGTTGTGAGTCAGCTTGCTGAACTTCGCGCCGACCTTTGCCTGATGGGAACGAATGGAATTGCACTAAAAGAAGGGATTACCGATAACGACTGGGAGGTCGTTCAGGTAAAGAAGGCGATGGTACGGTGCGCTGAGTCCACCGCCGTCCTCACCATCTCCGAAAAATTAGGCACGGCCCAACGCATGCAGGTGTGCCCGTTGTCATCGATCGACTGTCTTGTCACTGAACTCAAACCTGAGGACGAGAAATTGAGTGAGTTTTCGAAGCTGTTTAAGGTGGTTTGATTGCCTAAGTCGTAATAGTAGAGACGTTGCATGCAACGTCTCTACAGTGTGGGTAACTCTACCGATTACCTGATTATCCTACTCAATCCCAACTCCAGTCCCCTCAATTCTGCCAGTCCCTTCAACCTTCCTATCGCAGAATACCCCGGGTACGTTGTCTTCTTAAGATCATCCAACATCACATGTCCGTGATCTGGGCGCATAGGGATGGAAACTTTGCGGCGTTGCATGAGGTGGAGGACTTCGGTAACGACGGCAACCATATCCGTGTCGCCGTCGAGGTGATTGGCTTCGTAGAAATTGCCTTCGCTATCGCGTTTTGTATTGCGAAGGTGAAGGAAATGGATGTGGTCGCCAAGTCTCTTCACCATGCCAGGCAGATCGTTGTCGGGACGCACACCGTATGAGCCCGTGCAAAAGCAAAGTCCGTTGGCAGGCGAGGGCGCAGCCTCGATAAGTTCGGTAGCGTCTTTTTCCGTGCTCACCACGCGTGGTAACCCAAGGATAGGGTAGGGAGGATCATCGGGATGGATTGCCATTTTCAATCCGGCCTCCTCTGCGACGGGCACGACCTGCTGCAGGAAATAGAATAGATTTTCTTTTAGACGCGCAGCATCAATGTGTGCGTACGTCTTGAGAGCGGTGAGTATTTGCTCCTCTGTAAAACGCTCTTCACTTCCGGGAAGGCCCAGCAAAGCATTGCGATATAATGTCTCCTTTTCCTGGTCGGTCATGCTGGTTAGCCTTGCTTTGGCCTTTGCAATCTCTTCGGGAGTATAGTCTTTTTCCGCACCGGGACGCTTCAACAGGAACAGATCAAAAGCGATGAAGGCCGCCTTCTCAAAACGCAAGGCCTTACTTCCTTCGGGAAGCGAGTAGGTGGGATCCGTCCTCATCCAGTCGAGGATAGGCATGAAGTTGTATGTAACAACTTTCAGCCCGCACGCCGCGACATTCTTCAGGCTGACTTTGTAATTCTCAATGTATTTTTCGTATTGGCCTGAATGCTTCTTGATGTCTTCATGAACAGGAAGGCTTTCTATGACGGTCCACGTCATCCCGGCGTCCTCCACCTGTTTCCTGCGCTTGTTGATTTCTTCCACTGTCCAGATCTCTCCCACAGGGATGTGATGTAATGCGGTGACCACGCCCGTGCAACCCGCCTGCCTGATATCCTGCAGGCTGACCGGATCATTGGGTCCATACCACCGCATGGTTTGTTCCATTAGATACATGTGCGCGAGTGTTGAAGTGTTGATGTGTTGATGTTGTCTGGTATCCAATTGTGTGCAAGCAATTGGGGGTGTTTAGGTGTTTATGTGTTTAGGTGTTTACGTTGTCTGATATCCACTGTTGTAGTTCGATTATAGTAAGTGCTAGTCAATGTTTGTTACCATCGGGGTCTTATTCCCGGTGCATAGGGGAACGATAGTTTCATATAGTACTCCAGTGAATGTTCGGGTTCTTCCAGGCCTTCAGGAATAGGACGCTTTGAAAATGTCTGAAAATACAAAACACAGCTGTTCCTCCAAAGGACGGCTTCTTTCTCCTGGATGGTGAGCAGCATCTTGACCCGGTTGAAGCGATCCGGATCGATGCGGCCTTCGACGCTGTTCCACGTGCGCTGCAGCCAGCGAACCGAGTCGACACCTTCATAATATTTGCGAACGAGAGCGTTCCAAAGTGTTTCCCCGGATTTCAGCTTGTAATCCCAGGATACATGATGGAACCAGAGCAGGTATTCTTCGGGACACGTCTCCAGGCGATTAAACTTTTCGGCAACGGTTGGAAAATACTGTCCGACGGCATTGCTTCCTGAAGTTGTCCGGTCAAAGCCGATGCCCATTGAATCCGCGCGGTGATAGTAGACCGATGTCCAGTCCGGACGCCCGCCATCAACCCAGGGACCGGGACCGTAGTGATGGTTTCGCCCCATAAGGTGATGCAGCCCCAGGGGCGTCATATAGTTGACTGTGATCTCGCGCGAAGCCATCATCATTGGCAAGACGGTCGTGATTACGGTTTCATCATTGCCAAAAGTCAACCTGATCCATTCTTCAGCAATTTCTTCTGCACTGAGTTCGTGGTTCCATGCAAGTCGCCCGAATGAATACCAGTTGGCCTGACCAAACGGGTGACCACACCAGTTGCGATCGGTGCCGATGTTCGCGACGCCTGCCATGCCGGATATCGTATGTCCGTCAAGGGATCCGTCAATCACTTTTGCCACGGTCGATCCGGGACCTTTGGCATACGTATCTGCGTCCAGACATTCCTTGAATAGAGTCGCGAGATAAACGAGGTGTGTGGCAAAGCCCAGGTATTCCTGCGTGATCTGGAATTCCATCATCAAAGGCGTTTTCGGCATGGCGCCGAAAAGAGGGTGGAATGGCTCGCGCGGCTGGAAGTCGATCGCGCCGTTCTTCACCTGAATGAGGACGTTGTCTTTCAACTCTCCGTCGTGAGGCACGAATTCATTGTACGCTTGTTTGTGACGATCATCGGGTACTTTGTCATCATATACAAAGGCGCGCCACATAACAATGCCTCCATGCGGTTTCAGTGCTTCAGCGAGCATGTTCGCACCGTCGGCGTGAGTTCGGTTGTAGTTCTGTGGTCCGGGCTGACCTTCGGAATTGGCTTTCACAACAAAGCCACCAAAGTCGGGTATGTACCGGTAAATCTCCTCTGCTTTGTCGGCCCACCATTTTCGAACTTTCGGATCCAGCGGATCTGCTGTTTCATACTTGTCCAGCTCCATTGGTGCATTGAACCTCGCAGTGAGATAGATCCTGATGCCATAGGGACGAAACACGTTTGCCAGTGCGGCTACCTTTTCCAGGTATGCGGGGGTGAGTACAAGGGCGTTGGCATTTACGTTCGTTACGACCGCACCATTGATTCCTATTGAAGCATTGGCGCGTGCATAGTCGCGATAGCGCGGGTCGATGTAGTCGGGAAGCTTATGCCAGTCCCAAATCGAAAATCCCGCGTACCCACGTTCCACCGTTCGGTCGAGATTATCCCAATGATTGAGTATCCGATATTTTATTTTCGGTACGCTGGTAACCGAAACATTTTTGATATCCTCGTGAGTTTGCATGAGTCTCAGCAGGTGGAAGACGCCGTACAGCAAACCCGCATCTTCGTTGGCGGCGATCACGATAACTTTCTTTTTGTTCAGCGTCGTGCTCGCAATGACAAACCCCTCTGACCCTGCGTCCCGGAGTTGTGATGTGAGATTCAGAGATTGGAGTTCGGGATGACCTGGCTTTCCGATGATGAGAATACCATTGCTGAGCGATGACACTTCGGGAACCTGTGTGCCTAATAGTCCAGGCAATGCCATCTTCAGCTCATCGCGAATGGCTTGCATAGTAGGCGAGTTGTGCGTAAGCCAGTAGCCATTCAGGTATTCCCGGTATTGTTTGAGTTTTCCGGAATCCGTGATTTTGTCATAGCGCAACCAAAGCCGGTATCCATCTTCGGCCAGGATAACGCCTGTGGCCATGAATACCAGGAGTGCAATGAGAACGCATTTCTTTGTCATGTCTTTCATGTTAAGCCTGACTTGTATCTCATTTCTGATTCGTACGCAGTGTGGACTGCCTCACGATCAGATTATGTTCAAGAGTGATAATGTTTGAAGTTTCCTGGGGTGTTCCGTCGAGTTTTTTCATCAGCGTTTGAGCGGCAATCTCACCCATGATGTCGCCAGCATAGTTCACGGTAGTGAGTTCGGGTTCGATGACGCTGGCGACGGGGTCGTTGTTGAAGCCTGCGACGGCGATGTCATGAGGTACATCAAGCCCGGCCTGCTTTAACGTTCGGATTACAGCCACGGCGGTGGTGTCGTTTGACGCGAACACGCCATCGGGCCGCGGGCTCATTGTCAGCATTTTCTTTGCTGCCTTATTCCCTGCTTCCTCAGTCAGGTCGCCGGGTATCACCAGCGATTCGTCGTATGCTATTCCAAATTCACCGAGTGCGCGGCGGTATCCTGCGAGACGTTCGGCGTAGACGTTACGACTAAGATTGCCAGCGAGGTGAACAATGCGAGTACAGCCCTGCTCAAGCAGATGGTGCGTGACCTCGTATCCGGCGCGCTGGTTGTCGATAATTATGCTGGTGCATGAGGGGTGATCGATGACCCGATCAAAAAATACGATGGGTATCTCTCTATTAAGGAGTGCTTCGAAGTGCTCCAGATTCTCTGTGTTATAGGCCAGGGATACGAGCAAACCGTCTACGCGGCTGTTGAACATCGTGGTTACCCCGGCAATTTCCTTCCTGTACGATTCCTCCGACTGCGTAATGATCAGATTGTACCCCGCTGCATTGGCAACCTTTTCGATACCGGCTATCACGGAAGCCATGAAATAGCTGTTGAGTCGCGGGATAACCACGCCCACCGTATTGGTTCGCTGTCGTCGCAGGTTGCTGGCGAAGGCATTATGGCGGTATCCCATTTCGCGGGCCGCCTTTTGGATGCGCTCGCGGGTTTCCTGTCGCAGCCCCGGATAGTCCTTCAGCCCCCGGCTGACGGTGGCCGGCGAAAGGTTCAAGGCGCGGGCGATGTCATAGATGGTGACCTCTTTGTGGCTCATTTCAATCGCTTGCATTCGCAAAATAGATAATTAGCGCAGGGTTTTGGCCCGTCCGACAGGTTTTTATGCAATCGGTTGCAAAAATCGTATCTATTTGCCAAAATTGAGGGCACTGAAGACCAATCTAACCCTATGATCATCGCTACTGTCAGGACACTCATTTTCGTTGCGGCAGCAATCACCTTATGCCACGGCCAGGCATACCTCGATCCGTCTCAACCGCTGGATGCACGCGTCAAAGACCTCATTGGTCGGCTAAGCCTGGAAGAGAAGGTTCAGCAGATGATGAATACATCGCCGGCGATTCCGCGGCTCAACATTCCGGCGTACGACTGGTGGAATGAAAGCCTTCACGGTGTTGCACGCTCCGGAGTGGCTACTGTGTTTCCTCAGGCAATTGGCCTGGGCGCAACCTTTGACGAAGACCTGATCTTCAGGGTATCGAGCGCTATTTCAGATGAAGCGCGGGCAATGTATAACGCCGCCATGGAAAAGGGTTATCACAAACGCTATGGCGGTCTTACGTTCTGGACACCCAACATCAACATCTTCCGCGATCCGCGCTGGGGTCGCGGTCAGGAGACTTACGGAGAAGATCCTTATCTCACGGGCCTTCTTGGCGCTGCGTATGTAAAAGGTTTACAAGGAAACGACCCGGCGTACCTGAAAGCGGCTGCGTGCGCCAAGCACTATGCTGTGCACAGCGGACCGGAACGCTTGCGCCACGAGTTCGATGCCATCAGCTCCGCGAAAGATCTTCATGAAACTTATCTTCCAGCTTTCAAGGCTTTGGTTGATGCGGGTGTAGAAGCGGTAATGTGCGCCTACAACCGTACCAATGGTGAACCATGCTGCTCAAGCAATACCCTTCTTACGGATATTCTCCGGAACAAATGGGGATTCAAGGGACATATCGTGAGCGACTGCGGTGCGGTGGGCGATTTGTACACCGGCCATAAGGTTGTTGCGACGGAAGCTGAAGCAGCTGCGCTTGCTGTAAAGGCGGGTGTAGGACTCGACTGCGGCACGGAATACAAAGCCTTACTTGATGCCGTAAAGCAGGGCCTCATCACGGAAGAGGAAATTGATCGGGAACTGGCTATCCTGTTGCGGACGCGCTTCAAGCTTGGCATGTTCGATCCGAAAGGGAAGAATCCTTACGACCGGATCACTCCTGATGTCATCAACAGCGAAGCGCACCGTAAGCTCGCGCGCGAGGCCGCCCTGAAGTCTATCGTAATGCTTAAGAATAATGGAGTGCTCCCACTGAGGAATGATCTATCCTACTATTTTATTACAGGCCCCAATGCTGCGAGTATAGAACCTTTGATAGGCAATTATTATGGTGTGAACCCCGAAATGGTCACCATCCTCGAGGGCATTGCGGCTGCCATTGCTCCCGGCAGCCAGCTCCAGTATCGTCATGGCATATTGCTCGATCGGCCAAATGCGAATCCGATCGATTGGACTACAGGTAACACGAAGATCAGCGATGCGAACTTCGTGGTGCTGGGAATTACCGGACTTATTGAAGGGGAGGAGGGTGCCGCAATTGCATCGCCTCACTTTGGTGACCGTCTGGATTACAACTTACCGCAGAATCAGATTGACTTCCTTCGGAAAATTCGCGAGAACAATGACCGTCCAGTCATTGCTATTATCACGGGTGGAAGTCCGATGAACCTGGCTGAAGTTCACGAACTGGCTGACGCCGTACTGTTGGTATGGTATCCGGGTGAAGAAGGAGGTAATGCCGTAGCAGATGTAATCTTTGGAAAGGCGTCGCCCTCGGGCCGCCTTCCGATAACGTTCCCCAAGTCGTTCGACCAGTTGCCTGACTATGCCGACTATAATATGGAGGGTCGGACCTACCGCTATATGAAGGAAGAGCCGTTGTATCCGTTCGGCTTTGGATTGAGCTACACGTCCTTCGAATATTCCAATGCCGTACTATCGCGCGATGTGGTCCGGCGGAAGAGCAAGGAGAATGTTACGATAAAGGCGACGGTGACCAATACCGGCAAGTTCGCCGCTGAGGAGGTCGTCCAACTCTATATAACAGATGAGGCTTCTAAGTACCGCGTTCCGTTGTTTACCCTTTCCGGGATAAAGCGGGTCCGGCTGGAGCCAGGGCAGTCAGCCGAAGTCTCGTTCGAGATTACTCCCGACATGCTCTCCGTGGTTACGGACACGGGAGAAAAGGTGCTTGAACCCGGCCAATTTACGATTTCGGTTGCGGGCTCTGTGCCCGGTAAACGAAGTGCGGAGCTGGGGATAAATCCCCCCGCACAGGCCCGTTTGACGGTACGATAACTCCCTATCAAACAAAAAACACATGAAAAAGTGTGCATTTTGTTTTTGTTTCACGCAATCGGTTGCGTAGATTTAACAATCTGTTTTAACAGCTGTACCATTTAACCATAATCTATGAAAAGAGTGTTACTAATCATGACGCTGATGACGGGGAAGCGGCTCACTCGCTTCTCGCTCAGTTTGATGCTGACATTGCTCATGTCGGCGTTTGTCGCCCAGGCACAGGTTGCCGTAAGGGGCAAGGTTACCGACGAGACGGGCGCAGGACTCCCCGGCACCAACGTCTTGGTCAAGGGCTCGACGACGGGTACGACCACGGACTCCAACGGAGACTACGCCATTGACGTGCCGCAGTCGGACGCCGTACTCGTGTTTTCTTTCATTGGGTACGAGTCTCAGGAAGTAGCGGTGGCGGGGCGCACGACAATCAATGTCACCCTGATGCCGTCCGTAGAATCACTCACTGAAGTGGTGGTGGTCGGCTACGGTGTTCAACGCGCTGAGGCTGTGACCGGTTCGGTTGCTTCCATTGGTGGTGACGTCATACGGGAGATTCCTGCAGGAAACATCACCCAGGCTTTGCAAGGTCGCTTGCCCGGTGTCGAATTCACGCAAACGTCGACAAAGCCGGGAGCTACGATGCAGATCCGCGTCCGCGGTACACGGTCGCTTACAGCCAGCAACGATCCTCTGATCGTGCTTGACGGTATTCCGTTTGTCGGTACCATTGCTGACATCAACCCGAATGACATTAAGAGTGTTGACATTCTGAAGGATGCCTCTGCAACCGCAATCTACGGTTCGCGCGGTGCCAATGGTGTCATCCTCATTACTACCTACAAGGGCCAAAAAGGTCAAAAGGCCAGGGTGTCATACAACGGCTACTACGGCGCGAAGAAGGTATTCGCCAAGTATCCTATGATGGACGGACCGAAGTTCCTTGCCCTCCGCGAAGCCGCTGGTCTTTACTCGCTTGGTTTGGATGAAGCTGAAGATGTAAGCACCGACTGGCAGGATCTCCTGTATCGCACCGGAACCATCACAAGTCACGATGTTGGTATTTCCGGTGGAACCGAGGGCGGTAGCTACAACTTTGGTATCGGATACTTCCTCGATCAGGCTGTTATACCTACCCAGCAATACACACGCTACACGGTACGTGGTTCTATCGACCAGGAAATCGGGAAACATTTCAAGGTTGGATTTACAACGAACAACAACTACAACCTTACAGAAGGAACCCAGATTGACGTAGGAGGTATCTTGAGAATGTCGCCTCTGGCAAATCCGTTCAACCCGGATGGCAGCTGGAAGCGTACAGTACGTGCTGGTATCGACGAGCCCTGGGTTTACTCCAGAGAAATCGTCGAGAACCTGAAAGATCAGTGGCTCAGCGAAACCAGGGGCTATGCGTCATACAACTCCCTCTATGGCGAAGCGAAAATTCCCTGGGTTGAAGGACTTGCGTTCCGCACCAACCTCGGGCTTGATTTCCGCCAAAGCAACGGCGGCTCTTACACAGGGGAAGGTATCATGAGTACGAACCCGACCACTGAGTCGCGCGCTTCTGTCAGCAACTCGCACACCTGGCACTGGCTGATCGAAAATATGCTGACATACGACCGCACCTTTGCTGACAAGCATAACATCAATGTGGTTGCCCTCTATTCTGCAGAGCAAAACAAGTTTACGCGCTCGCGGATGGAGGCTACCGACATTCCTGCGGATCACTTCCAGTTTTATAACCTGGGACAAGCCGGTGGACAGATCATAATTAATCCCGCCGATCAGCAGTATGAGTTGTGGGGGCTTATGTCGTACATGGGACGCGTAATGTACTCCTACGATGACAAGTACATGCTTACCGCTACAGTTCGTTCCGACGGTTCGTCACGACTCGCCGAGGGACACAAGTGGCACACTTACCCCGCAGTGTCAATTGGCTGGAACATTGCCCGCGAACCGTTCATGGCGAATGTTGGTGTAGTCAACATGCTGAAGATTCGTGCCGGTTATGGACAAACGTCCAACCAGGCTGTCGACCCGTATGAAACCCTTGGTCGCCTCAGCACTCGGCCCTACAACTTCGGTAGCGAATTCTCTACCGGATACTACGTAACGCAGCTGCCGAGTCCGCACCTCGGATGGGAGTACTCTGAAACGATGAACTATGGTGTCGACTTCTCGCTCCTGGGTGATCGTCTGTCTGGTACGATCGAATACTATGTGACGAAGACCAATGACCTTTTGCTTAACGTAAGTCTTCCTCAGACTTCCGGCGTATCATCCGTGACTGAAAACATCGGTCAAACCGAGAACAAGGGTATCGAGATCAGCCTGAACGGTGTGATTGTCGAATCCAACGGATGGACGTGGGAAGCCGGTATCAACCTATATGCTAACCGCAACAAACTCGTATCACTGTATTCAGGTTCAGAAAGGAACGAAGCCAACTGGTGGTTCGTAGGACACCCGATCGATGTGATTTACGACTTCGAACGAATCGGCCTCTGGCAGGAAGAAGATCCTCATCGCGACATCCTCGAACCGGGAGGAAATGTGGGTATGGTTAAGGTGAAGTATACGGGCGACTTCAATCCCGATGGTACACCGACCCGCGCCATTGGTCCGGAAGACCGTCAGGTCATCAGCCTGGAGCCCGACTTCCAGGGTGGCTTCAGCACGCGCGTTACATACAAAGGATTTGACCTGAGTGCTGTCGGTGTGTTCAAGAGAGGTGGTATCCTCAACAGCACGATCTATGGTTCCGGTGGTTACACGAACCTGCTGACCGGCCGCAACGGTAACGTCGATGTTGACTGGTGGACTCCGGAAAATCCCAATGTGAAGTATCCTGCACCTAATGGAGTTCGGAGCAACGACAACCCTAAGTATGCGTCTACGCTCGGTTACTTCGATGCCTCTTATCTCAAGATACGGACCATCACACTGGGCTATGACTTCAGCAAGCTCTTCCCGAACTCAGATATTAACCTGAGAGCGTACTTTACTGTGCAGAATCCGTTTGTGCTGTTCTCGCCGTACTACGACGAGTCCGGCATGGATCCTGAAACAAACTCGTATGGAAACGAGAATGCGGCTGTACCCCTGTCTGGAAACCTGAGACGTATCCTTACGCTGGGTACCAACACGCCGTCCACACGCAACTACGTCTTCGGTGTTAATTTCACTTTCTAGAATAGAACAATATGAAAAAATTTAGAATACAAAAGCTTGCGGGAACACTTGCACTTACGATGTTCCTGGTAGGTTGCTCCAATATCCTGGAGGAAGAACCGCGAAGCATTTACGAGCCCGGGTTCTTCAAGACCGAAAAGGGTGTATACGGTGGGCTGACTGCCATGTATGCGCACCTGCGCTACATCTTCGGCCAGGGCTATTTCTACAACACTACGCTTGTGGGTACGGATGAAGCCACCTACGCACAAAGTGCAGATGATAACTTCAAGGTGATGGATATCAGCGGTGTGGGCGAAATCACGCCGTCGAGCAGCCGCGCCGATGTGCTTTGGGGTACTGCATTCTCCAATATCAACACGGCCAATGGCATTATCGAAAATGCCACGGAGGTGGGTACCATACCTGCTTCGCTGATCGCTGAGGCCCGGTTCTTCCGTGCGTTCGACTACTTCATGCTGGTACAAACTTTCGGCGGTGTGCCGCTGGATCTTGGTAACGGTGAACTTAAGTTCAACACATCTCCTGTGAGAACTTCAGTCCGCAACACTGTGCCTGAAGTTTATACTAAGGCCATCTTCCCAGACCTGAAGCTTGCCGTACAAGATCTGCCCGCGGTGGGCCGTGTTACGGGTGGTGCAACGAAGACGCTTGCTCGTCTCTATCTAGCCAAAGCATATCTCACCTACGCGTGGTGGCTCGAAAACCCGAACAACATTCCGACTTATCCGGAAACACCTCGGGTCGATCCCGATGGTCATGATGCAGCCTGGTACTTCCAGGAAGCGTACAACGTCGCTGTGGAAGCTATCGATGATCCGGGACCGTTTGGACTGCAGCCAACCTACTATGATATACATATAGGCAGCAACGACCGCAACAACGAAATCCTGTTGTATGCCGACCACACCGAGGAAAGCGACTTCTACAACGGAGCTTGTACAAACTGCTTCGGTAACGGTGAAGCACCTGGTAACTTTGCCGTGTGGTTCATGACATGGAACTACACCGAAATCCGAAGCGCTGCCAATCCTGACGGGACGGGGGCGACGAGCTCGGTGCAACGTGAAGCCGTGCAGCCGCTGGGCCGTCCGTGGATTCGTATGTGTCCCACGATTGGTGTCTTTACAAATACGTTTGTCGACAAGACGAAGGATTCCAGGTATGATGGTACCTTCACTACCGTGTATCGTGGCAACTGGCCTAAGGGCGGCGTGACCAATGAGGTGCTGTACAATGCCAACAACCTCCCGGTTAGCCCTGGCGATCCCATCCTGACGTTCCTTCCCGACGAGACTGAGGCTCCCAATATCACTTATCCTGACGGACCTGGTCCCAGCAACGTTGGCGCAGGTACTATCCCCGGAAGGGCCGACTATGTGGTGACGCCTCGGGCAATCAGCAGGCTCATGTATCCTGGCCTCTGGAAGTTGGGAACCTATCGTACGAACAACGGTAACGGCCTTGGTCAGCCTAACGCAACCAACACCCGTCCTTTCAACATCGCCAAGTTCTCTGAACTGTACTTCATCGCTGCCGAAGCGGCGGTTAAAGGAGCCTCAACGGTGGCTGGCAAGACGGCATACGACTTGATCAACGTTATCCGCGCGCGTGCTGGTAAGTGGCGTTTTGACAACGCCGCTAACACTGAACGTATCGAAGATTTTAGCGCAGATCTGGTTGCAGATACGCCGCTCGATATAGACATCGACTACATCCTTGAAGAACGTTCACGCGAATACTTCGGTGAAGGATACCGTTGGTATGACCTGATCCGTACGCAGAAATGGGAAGAGTACGCTTCTACCTATGAAATCTGCGGACCCGCTAAGGGCGACCATACGGTACAAGTAGTGAATCGTCAGATTCAGCCGTATCACTACCTCCGTCCGATTCCTCAAGGTCAGATCGATGCTCTTGAAATGACTCCTGAGGAAAAGAATGCCTATCAGAATCCTGGTTATGTAACCGAATAGGATTTCGATGGACGACGAAGCTTAGATAGCTCCAAGAAGAACAGCGGGGTCGCTCAAACTGGGCGCCCCGCTTTTTTTGGTAATCGGTAATCGGTGATTGGTAAATCGAATCGGGTAGTCGGTAGTTTGGTAGAAAATCGGAAGTTGGTATGAGATGGACAGGTTTCACGGTTAGTATTCTGGTGCTGTTTACTCAAGCCGTTTCGGCGCAGCTTGCCGTAAATAAGTGTAAGTTTCTGGGGAATGTCGTTGGTAGTTCTGTTCCGCCGTCGTTCGACCAGTACTGGAACCAGATAACGCCGGAGAACTCGGGCAAATGGGGGGAAGCGGAACCGCAACGCGACGCGATGAACTGGGCACCGCTGGATGCAGCGTACAATCATGCGATTGCAAAAGGTTACCCATTCAAGCAGCATACCTTCATCTGGGAGCAGCAAAAGCCTGGATGGCTGGCGGGACTCAGCGCCGCAGAACAACTGGAAGAGATCGAGGAGTGGATGCAGGAGTTTTGCAGTCGATATCCCGACACCGACATGATCGAAGTAGTGAATGAGCCCGTGAACGCGCCCCCAACATTTGCATCGGCACTTGGTGGTGCGGGCAGCACAGGATATGACTGGGTGATCAAGGCGTTCGAGCTCGCGAGGAATTACTGTCCCGATGCGAAACTGCTCATCAATGAGTACAACATTCTGAACGGTTACACTTCCACACAATCGTATTTACAAATTATCAACCTTCTTAAGGATCGTGATCTGATTGACGGCATAGGATTGCAGGGGCACAGCATTGAAGAGACGACCGCGTCTGAATTGAAGTCGCGACTGGACGCCATGGCTACTGCAGGCTTGCCGCTGTATATCACAGAATACGACGTAAGGGGAACTAACAGCAAGCAGCTTGATATTTATCGGAAGCAGTTCCCCGTAATGTGGGCTCACCCGGCTGTAAAGGGCATCACCCTGTGGGGATATATTCAGGGGCAAATGTGGCGCGACGAAGCGCACTTGCTTACTTCAGGGGGAACGGAGCGGCCGGCGCTTGTGTGGCTGAAGGAATTTGTTGGGAGTACTCCGGACCAACCCTTTTGTGATCTGGTGACTGGAGTTGAACGCGAGGAATCCGTATTGAAGGTTTATCCCAATCCTGTTGTTGACGGCACCGTTCGCATTGAACGGACTGAAGGCATCGGTACCGTCAAAATCATTGACCCACTTGGTCGTGTATTAGTGTCGACCGATGCCAGGGGAGAGACGGCTATTACCGTGAACTTTACCGGTGCCGCACCCGGACTTTACATTGTCAGTGTAACCAACTTTAGTCAAACAGTTACCAGGAAGTTCTTGATCCCCTGAAGTACGGGGACTTCAGGGTCGTCGGAAGTACGCGGACGTCAACGTTTTTTTCTCAGCGTAGATTCCCGGATGATGAGGTCGGTCTTCAGCGTAATGGTTTCCGAGGTAATGATGTCTTTGTGTTCGCGGTGCTTCAGCACCTGACGTGCAGCGATTTTGCCCATGTCGACGGCCGGGTGCGAAACCGTGGAGAGGGTAGGGTCGATAATGAGCGACACAGGGTCGTTGTTGAAGCCCATAACTGCCAGCTTTTGGGGAATCTTGATGCCGTTGTGTTTAGCATACTGAATGGCGCTTACCGCCGCAGTATCGTTGGCTGAAAAGATGGCGTCTGGCGGGTTGGGCAGGCTCATCAAGTGTTCTGTCATGCGATATCCTTCTTCGGAATTCAGCATGCCACCGCTGAGTATGAGGCTTTCGTCGATTTCGATGTTGTGTCTCCGAAGCGCTTCCATGTATCCCTCTGCGCGTTGCTTGTATATGCTTCTGTGCTGTGCACCACTAAGGTGGGCAATGCGCTTGCATCCCTGCTCGATTAAGTGCGTGGTGGCCATAAGGCCGGCAGCAAAGTTGTCGATGACAACCTTGTCGCAATTCAGATCGTCAGTGACGCGGTCGACAAACACCACGGGTATGTCATTATCCAGGAACGTGGAGAAATGGTTGTACTTCCTGGTCTCCATGGCGAGTGAAACGATCAGGCCACCAATGCGGCTGTTGTAAAGGGCACGCGCATTGGCGATCTCGTGTTCGTAGCTGTCGTGTGATTGCGAGATAATGACATTGCATCCCGCGTTACTCGCCTCCTCTTCAATGCCACTGATCATGGAAGAGACGAACGGGCGGTTGATCCAGGAGATCATCACGCCGATGGTATTGGTCTTGTTCTTTCTGAGGCTGGCAGCGATGTGATTTGGGCGGTACCCGCGTTCGCGGGCGAGTTTCTTTACCGCTTCGATCATTTCTTTGCCAATGCTGTAATGGTCCTTGAGGGCACGGGAAACAGTCGAGGGTGAGACGTTGAGTTCACTCGCGATGTCGTAGATGGTGATCTCGCGCTTCTTTTGCTTCATGGCGAGGCTTAAGCTAATACAGTTTTTCAGTTGTCGGTAGCCACCCTGTCAGCCGTCGTTTCCAATCTGTCGCGCAACCGATTGCGTAAATATAAGAATTTATCCGGCCAGATAACGGCAATTATGTCACTTTTCGCGGTCAAACAGTGGCTTTTTGGCCCCCTGGCAAGGGCAACCAATTGCGTAAAAAATACACTAATTCTCTTCGCGACCCCTTGACGCGCGTTCGTTTTGTTAACGAGTGTTCATTTCGTCGAATGCAACCGTTTTCGATGATATCAACCAATCTTTAATCCACCGTGCGCCCCAATATGTGTCTAACATACACCTGGCTAAACTTACACGCGATGAAAACGACCGCACGAACCAGTCGCGTCGACGCGTCTTCTGTCCGGTTTTAGAACGACGCGTACACCATAGTAATAATTTTTTCAGGCCGCGAATACGATTGCAGAAGCATGGTTTCCTCATTAACATGTTGATGACAAAATATTTTTGCGATAGTCCTGCAACCTGCATGTGGCGATTACGTTACTTCCACTGCAATCGATATTATCTGAAATACGATTGCTTTCCTTACAACGGGGAAACAATACCTGCCTAAGCCCGTACATTTGTATCAGTCAAACCATTTAAAACTAGAATGAAAAAGAATTCAATTTTTGTTGCTGCACTTTTTGTGCTTGGAGTATCGGCATCAGCGTTCGCCAACAAGCCTGGCGATCAATACGGTCTTGCAGCGTTCCCCTTGAATAATAACTCACTGTACAAGGTGGTTTACGCAGCTGAGAAGGCCGGTAAGATTAAACTGAACATTTACGACGAAAGCCGTACGCGCATCTTCACTCACACTATCGAAGGTCGCGGTTTTATTCAACCGCTCAACTTCAAGGGTCTTGATGCTGGCGTTTACACAGTGGAGATCGTGAACGGTAAGTCCCGCGAAACTGTAACCATCAACCACTTCCCTAAGGTTCAGCCCAGCGCCTTCGTTCACATCGCGAAGCTTGTTAACGAAGAAGGCAAGTTCCTGGTGTCTGTAGCCAAGGGAGATGCTTCTGAAGAAGAGGAAGTTTCGCTGCAGATTTATCAAGACGACAAGCTGATCTACAGAGAGCGTAACAAGCTTGCTGATGACTTCGCCAAGATCTATGCCGTAAAACCGAGCGGTAAAGTGACGATCGCAGTTACCGACAAGAACGGTAAGGTGACAACCGCCAGCTTCTAAGCAACGACCCCTCGTATTCATAGATTATGGAAAGCCCTGGCATGATTGCCAGGGTTTTTTGTTTTGATCCAGGTCGTTTTCGCTGAACGGCATCCCCACAGTCTTCATAATCCCTATATTGTTCCCCAAACGAATATAAATTATGAAGTACGTGGCGTTGTGCGGATTGCTTTGCTCCGCCGTCGTTTCTCCCGGCCAGACGTTCGAATCCACTCTTTACCAGAGTGTGGATCATACGGCCGAGAATCTTTTTTCCAATAATATCGAGGGACCTGCGGTCGACAAAAAGGGAGATCTTTATGTCGTCAACTTCCAGCGCGACGGTACCATCGGAAAGGTGGCGATCGACGGATCAGTTGAATTGTTCGTGACGCTTCCCGAGGGAAGCACTGCCAACAGCATCCAGTTTGACAGGAAGGGAAACATGTACCTGGCCGACTTCACGGGACACAATGTTCTTCATGTTGACATGAAGAGTAAAGCCGTAACCGTGTACGTTCATAACGATCAATTCAATCAGCCGAACGACCTCTGCATCAATAGCCGCGGCCAGCTCTTTGCGTCAGATCCAAACTGGAGTAACGGAACCGGTAAGCTATGGCGAATCGATAAGGGAGGGAAGGCCGTCTTACTTGCTGACGACATGGGAACAACAAACGGCATTGAGCTTAACCCCGACGAAAATATTCTGTATGTCAACGAAAGCGTCCAGCGAAAAATCTGGGCTTTCGACGTCGACCGTAAAGGAAACCTCAGCAACAAAAGGCTGTTCGCTTCCTTCGACGATTTCGGATTTGACGGCATGAAGTGCGACAGGATGGGTAACCTCTACGTGACGCGCTATGGGAAAGGTGTCATCGCGGTACTGTCTCCACAGGGTCAACTGCTCCGTGAAATTCCCTTAACAGGAAAACGATGCAGCAACCTCGTATTTGGCGGTACGGATGGAAAAACGGTGTTTGTGACACTGCAGGATCGGAAGGGCATGGAAAAGTTCAGGACGGCATTTCCGGGTAGAATGTTCAAGTGATGTGTTTACGTGCTTACATGTGTACGTGTTCATGTTGGCCGGAGAGAGTGTTGATGAAACCCTCCAGGGGTTAGAGTGGCAAAAAAATGGATACTTTGCGTCCCTTGGGCCATTGCGTCTTGGCGGTAAAAGAGTTAGGGATCGCCCTTTATTGTAACCACGGTTTAATCAGATACCATCCCATCACAAAACACGTTACGAGTTTCAGAAGGGTACCGAAAAGAAAACCGATAAACGAACCGATCGCGGCGCGCAGCGCGAGGTCTGACTGATTGCTGGCAATCATTTCACCGACAAACGCGCCGATGAATGGTCCTGCGATGAGTCCCCACGGTGGGAAAAATATGCCTGCGAACAACCCGATCGTACAGCCCCAGATGCCGTACTTACTTCCGCCGAACTTCTTCGTGCCGTAAAGAGGAACGAGGTAGTCCAGTACCGATACAACGACCACGATCCCCGCCCATATGAGAAGAAATTTGACCGTGTAGGGAGGCTCCTCCCGGAGCTGTTGCGCTAATAGTCCGACGTATGCCAGCGGCGGGCCCGGGAGAAAAGGAACCACACTTCCTACGATGCCACCCAGGACGAGTAGCGCGCCCATGACCTGCCAGAAGGTATCCATGATTACAATTTAGTGAAACTCTTCACTCGCCCCACTCTCACACTCACACTCTCCCTCTCACCGGCTTCCATCCCATTGGGGAATTCTCAGAGTAAGTTTTTCCCCATCCCGCTACTTCCGACAACGTTTAGCAACGGCTCCTGACCCATTCTAGCTCTTTGGTAGGGAATTTGTCTTCATATCCCAAAAACCAAACGAAACGGCTATGAAATCCATGCGACCCGAACTCCGCTATGGGCTGACAATGACAGCCGGACTGATCATCTACTTTCTGATCATGAAGATCCTGGGGCTAACACACATCACCGAACTCAGGGTGTTGAACTTCTTCATTGTCCTCGCCGTGCTGTATCGCGCGTTTAAGGAGTTTCACGAACGCGACATCAACAAGCAGTTCAACTATCTTCAGGCGTTTTTGTTTGGCTTCTTCACGACCGCCGTCGGTACGGTAGTGTTCGCTGTTTTCATTTTCTTCTATATCCAGTTCATTGATCCGGGACTTATGGAGACTGCAAGACAGAAGGCTCCGCTTGGAGAGTATCTTAACCCTTACCTCGTGGCGTGTGCGCTCATTGCAGAAGGTTCGTTGTCCGGGGCGTTGGCTACCTTTATGCTAATAAACGTGAAGAACGCGAACCAAATTGAAGGTCAACTTAACGGCAAGGAGGATGAAGATGCGTTACCAGCTTCCTCCCGATCCGCCACCGCCAAAACTGCCGCCACCAAATCCGCCAAATCCGCCACCTGAACTTCCACCACCAAAGCCACCCCACCCTGAGCCGCCGCCCCAACCGGATTTACCTCCCCGGTTGCCTTTGCCCATGTGACTCATGAGCCATAGGGCGGTCCAGAAGTCGATACCTTTGCTGCCGATATGATTGCGCTTGCGACTGGCGACGGCTATAATGGTGATAAACATTATGGCGAGGAAGACAAGAAAAACTCCAATCGCAATGACAGCTCCGGGTGGAAGTTCCTGCTGCATGTCGTCAGCGGTATATTCACCCGACGCGAGTTTCATTATTGTTGTCGTAGCCTCGTCGAGACCCTTGTAAAAATTGCCTTCCCGGAAGTTTGGATTCATTTGATTCTCCCGGATGTGGCGCGTGGCAATGTCTGGAATGGCGCCCTCCAGGCCGTATCCCGTAGCAATTGCCGCTTTGCGGTCGTCGATAGCCACGAGTATTACGACGCCATTCTCTTTCCCTTTCTGGCCAACCCCCCAGGTCTCACCAATTCGGAAAGCATAGTCCATCACTTCGTAGCCTCCCAGATTCTTCACAATCACTACGGCGATCTGCGTGGAAGTGGTGTCGTGGTAAGCGTTTAGCTTTCGTTCAAGAGCCTCGCGCTCGGAATTGCTCAGCGCACCGGCAAAGTCGTTGACCAATCGCGGAGGGTTGGGCGGCGGTGGAATGTCCTGGGCAATAGCCACAGATACCAGCATCAATAAGAGAATAAGAGCTCGTATCACGCTATTGATTGCCAAAGGAAATGTCATCGGGAAGTTCGTTCTTATCGTCTTGTGTATAAGGAAAGTATTTGGCCAATTGTTCTCCTGTCATTCGAATTCCATCGCATAAACCCTCCGTAAAACGTCCCTGACGAAACAGGTTTTCCATATGCGAACGAATCTGATCCCAAAAGTCGGGGGGCACAACCTTGTTTATGCCCTCGTCGCCCAACACCGCAAACTTGTGATCCTTGAAAGCCAGGTAAAACAGCACACCATTACGGGCCTTTGTCTGTGACACTCCCAGGATATTGAATACTTCGACAGCCCGCTCCTCCACGGGCTTCATAGCATGGCCCTCCAGGTGAACCTGGATTTCGCCCGTTGTTTTCTGTTCAGCCTCGAGGATGGCCTGACGGATTTGTTGTCGCTCTATGACACTAAAAAAATCTCTCGCCATCGATCAGAATTGGACCTGAGGAACCTGTTCAGCTTCCGGACTTGCATCGAAGTATCCCCGTTCCTCGAAACCGTATATACTGGCCAACAGGTTGAGGGGAAACGATTTGACGTACGTGTTATAGGACCGCACCGTGTCGTTGAACTTCATCCGCTCAACGGCGATTCGGTTTTCCGTGCCTTCCAGTTGGGTCTGAAGGTCGAGAAAGTTTTGATTGGCTTTAAGGTCGGGATATCTTTCAACGCTCACGAGCAGCCGACCAAGAGCAGTGGACAACTCGCTCTGTGCCTGATCGAATTCCGCCACCTTCTCCGGTGTGAGATCGTTGGGGTCGACTGTTATCGACGTAGCTTTAGCACGCGCTTCGATCACCCTTGTAAGGGTCTCCTGCTCGAAGTCGGCGTATCCCTTGACCGTATTGACCAGGTTGGGGATCAGATCGGCTCGCCGTTTGTATTGGTTTTCCACCTGAGCCCATTGCGCTTCCACATCTTGTTCTTTCGAAACGAGGGTGTTGTACGTTCCGGCAAAAAAACGATACAAGACGATAGCGCCTACTACGAGAGCGCCGATGATTAATACTTTCTTCATAATTAGGGATGTTAGTATCCTGTTGAATTAGTCGCAGAACCCGATTCGTTGTTACACCCAACCGTCAGCGGGCGACGCTCCAGCGAATCACTTTTTCCAGCTTTTCGGGATGCTTTACCTTGATCTTACCGCTGATGACGTCGATGATTCCCTCTTCACGGAAATCTGACAGCACGCGTATCACCGACTCGGACGCAGTCCCTACAAGCTTCGCAAGGTCTTCCCGCGACACACTAATAACTTCTTTCGAATTCTTGAAGTTCCACACGCGCAACAAGGCCTCGGCCGTACGTTGTCTGACAGAATTGTATGCGAGGTGCAGGAGTTGATCTTCCTTGTCAGCAACTTTCTTGCACAGGAGTGAGATGAAAGTCGCGGAGATGTCCGGACGCGCATGCACCAGTGTGAGAAAGTCGGCCTTCGGAATCAGCGTCAGCTCCGTGTCTTCCATGGCAATAGCCGATTCGTTGTAAGTGCTGTTGTCGAGCAGCGGTTCAAATCCGAAGAACTCGTTCTCCTTATAGATGTTTGTGATGAGTTCCTTGCCGTCGGGATGCGATTTGAATTCTTTCACGCTTCCCGATACAATGTAAAACAGATAGAGCGGAGTTTCAGACTCAGAGTATATCTCCGCTTTTTTCTTGTAGCGTTTAACCTTCCGATCCTTGCACAGGTCTTTGAGATTTAAAGCGCGTTGCGCATCGTTGATGAAGCGATCAAGGCCTTCCGTTGACGGTTCGTAGTCAGTGCGCTGAAACTCACTCTTTCGCAACCGTGCTTCAACCGCATTCAGGAGATCAGTGTCGTCGAAAGGTTTGGTAAGATAGTCATCTGCGCCGAGCGTCATGCCTTTGCGGATGTCGCTCTTTTCGGTTTTTGCCGTGAGGAAGATAAACGGTATCCTGGCCGTTTCAGCCTTCTTTCCCAGGATGTGGAGAACGCCATAGCCATCCAGTTCCGGCATCATGATGTCGCAGATGATCAGGTCCGGATGCTCCTTTTGAGCCAGTTCCACGCCGACCTTTCCGTTTTCTGCTGTGATGACCTCATAATTGGCGAGCTGGAGGATTTCGCTCGTGTTCTCGCGTACCTCCGCGTTGTCTTCGATTAGCAGTATCTTCTTCATGGCTAAAATGGTTCTCGGGTCAGCAGGGCAGCGTTACAGTAAATGTACTACCTTTTCCGAATTCGGAAGTAAAATCGATCGTGCCATTCAGCAGACCGACATAGCGCTTTACAATGTTCAGGCCAAGTCCGGTGCCCTGAATATTTGACACGTTGCTGGCCCGATAAAACCGCTCGAAAATGTGCCTGGCCTCATCTTCGGGGATGCCCACACCTTCATCACGGACATCAATGCGAAGCTTGTCGGAATCAAAGGTCAGATCAAGATATATGGTTTTGCCTTCATCCGAGTATTTGCTGGCATTGGAGACGAGGTTGAAGGTAATGTTCCTGAGTACTTTGGGATCGGACAGAACTTTGCGTTTCGACCCCTGACAGTTCACCCTGATCTCCTGTCCCGGTTTCAGAGTCAGGCGCAGTTCCTCAGCAATGTCTTCGAAAATTTCCTCAACGTCGATTTCTTCCGAAACCACTTCAACCTTGCCCTCTTCAAGCTTGCCAAGGGAAAGGAAATCGTTCAGAATGTTGGTGAGGTGGTGGACTGACGACTTGATCCTGTCGATGTGCTTGTCGATGCGTGATAAATCTCCCTTATCCCTGTATTTCTTAATCAGCGATGCGGAACTAAGTACCGAACTCAACGGCGTTCGGAATTCATGGGAAGCCATCGAAACGAACTTAGTCTTGAGTTCGTTAACCTCGCGCTCCCGCTGAAGCGCTTTCTTGGCTTCTTCCTCCGCGCGACGGCGTTCCTGTATTTGCTCTTCGAGGTCCTTGTTCAGTTTTTCAAGTTCGCGAATGGTTTTGTCCAGCGCCTCAGTCCGCGACTTAACTTTTCGTTCAAGTTCGGCCGCGTAGATGATGAGCTGTTCCTCACTTTTTCTCAGCGCTTCCTCCGATTTCTTGCGAAGGGTGATGTCGATGATGAACGCAATCACCAGAGCGTGGCCGTCGATGGTAACACTGCTGAGGCTGACTTCCACAGGAAATTCGGTTCCATCTTTTCGGGCAGCCAAAAGGTCGCGCCCAATACCCATGCGCCTGGGGCGCGGATCCTGAAAGAACTGTTCGCGGTATACCTTGTGGCGGGCGCGATACCGTTCCGGTAACAGGTGGCCGAGGTGTACCCCCACCAGTTCCCCGGGCTCATAGCCGAACATCTTTTCGGCAACCGGGTTCGCGAGATAGATCCGCCCTTCCTCGTTGACAATAATGATCCCCTCGGCAGAATTCTGGAAAATCTGGCGAAAGGTGTCCTGCGAAAGGATGGAATCTTTCTGCTCTACGGCCATGGATGTGGCAATATTGTGCAATATAGGCTACCCGGGGGGATGATAAAAGTCAGGTTAAAGGGCTGACAGTCATCCTGAAATTGGCCGGACCGTCCGGTTAGTTTTGGATGAATTTGTGATATGAAAGGGAAGATCCTTTGCCCAATTGACTTTTCCGAGTCTTCCATCGAGGCGCTGAAATACGCTATCGAGATGGCGAATAAGGAAGGCCGGGGGATTACAGTGCTCTATTCCTATCGCCTTATCCAACCCGATCAGGAGGAAGAGATCCTCAAATTCAGGAACCGGGTGGAGTTACGTGCACGGGAACGGTTCTGTATGCTTGAGCCCTTCTTTCATAACGGTACCGTTACTGACCACGAGTTCCTTATCGAGATCGGATTTTTCTCCGATTGCATACTCCGGCAGGTTCGCAACAACCAGGTCGACAAGATTGTCATGGATGCCAACATGCGTCGTCTTATCGTCGAACGTCCGCAGGAAAATTTCCTTGGATCCCTTCCTGTACCGGTCATTATCGTCGGGGGCGACAACCCGTCGCCTTAATTGACACCCTGTCTTGTTCACGAATCAAAAAATGCGTTACTTTCACAAATAACTGAATCCCTATACCATTTTTTTATGAAGAAGATTCTTGTCCCTACCGATTTTTCCAAACCCGCCCGAATTGCACTTGACGTAGCTGCAGAGATTGCACGAAAGTCAGGCGCAGAACTTATTCTGCTTCACGTAGCAGAAGCGGCCTCGTCAACTTCCTTCAGTGTTACCGGAGAGATGGGGCTTGGCGACACAGAGGATGCGTTGTTTACAATGAAGCTCATCGAGCGTTCAAAGAAACAACTGGAAAAGCTCAGCGCGGACGAAAAGCTCAAAGGAATCAAAGTCAGCACGGAGCTTCGTGTAGGTACGCCTTTTCACGGAATCAATACCATTGTCGGTAACTCGAAAGTCGATCTCATTGTGATGGGTACCGGCGGTCAATCGGGGATTGACAAAGTCTTCCTTGGAACCAATACCGAGAAGGTTGTGCGTCGCTCGCACTGCCCTGTACTCACAGTACAAAAGAAGCCCGCGCGTGTCGACTTCAAGAACATCGTGTATGCTACTTCGATGAGTAAAGAGGAAGAAGTCTTCTCTCGCATTGTTCGTCGTACACAAGAGTTGTACAACTCTACCATCCACCTGGTGCGAATCAACACACCGGGCAACTTCCAACGCGATGCTGTGGTGATGAAATACATGCAAGATTTTGCGAAGAAGCTGCAATTGAAGAACTATACGCTCAACGTTTACAATGACCTGACAGAGGAAGAGGGCATTGCCTATTTCGCTGACAGCATCGATGCTGATCTTATTGCGATGGCGACCCACGGACGGACTGGAGTAGCGCACGTTCTCGCCGGCAGCATAGCGGAGGAAGTCGTTACTCATGCGAAGCGTCCCGTTCTTACCTTCGTTGTTAAGCATCGCAAATAGTGTTAGCGCATTACAGATTCCTGAGGCCCGGTATTCCGGGCTTTTTATTTTTGCCTGATGCCTGACTACTACGAGATCCTCGGCGTAACCGATCGTGCTTCACAGGAAGACATTCGCGCTGCTTATCGCAGGCTCGTCATTCAGTATCATCCCGACCGAAACCCTGATCCTTCCGCAACAGAGAAGATCCGCGAGATAAACGTCGCCTACGATGTCCTGAGTGATCCCGAAAAAAGGCGGAAGTATGATCTCTCCAGAACGATATCGTGGGTAGAGCCGATAGTTACGCCGCAGCCCGCTCACCGCGACCCTGCCTACAGGCGTAGGGCCAGACCACGTCCACCATCCGGTCCGGCTCCGGTCAACCCGTGGCTCGTGCGATATCAGAAGTACGCAGGAATTATTTCACGGGTAGCCTTCGGCTTTTGCCTTTTGTTGATTATCGATGCCATTCTGCCTGTGAGGCAAATCGATGAAAAAATTGTGAGAACATTGGACCTGGGACCCGGGGTGGACGACACGCAGCGCATTTCGATACGAACGAATTACGGCAATATGTTTACCATCGACACAGACGCGCCATGGGCGTTTTCCGAAGGCACGATCGTCTACCTGCAACGGACGCGGATACTTGCCATTCCCATGCGAATTACAGCCGAGGGTGTGTCCCAAAGGTTCTCTGCTACCATTCTGGGCAACTTTGTGTTCTTTCCGCTGGTACTGACGGTGACCTCAGCGCTCGGCGTGTTCCGCAAAGGTGACCGCCAACTAATGCTGAGCCTGGGGGCAGTTAACATGTTTCTCTTATTTTTGTGCCTGTTGTTTTGGCTCCTCTTTCTGTAAGGGCAGACACTACAAGCGAAATGGCTAAAAAGAACGAATGGAAGAAGCGGGAAGGGGTGGTTTATTCCACTGATGCGGATTTTAACTATTCCGTCCCCCAACACGAGGAATCTGCTACGCTGCCCCCGGACCAGCAGAAGCTGGTTGTATTTCTGGACAAGAGCGGCCGGGCGGGAAAACAGGTAACGGTAGTGGGAGGCTTTACAGGCACTTCTGACGACCTTGAGACGCTTGCCCGAACACTGAAAACGCGCTGTGGCGTCGGAGGCTCGGTGAAAGCAGGCGAAATCATTATTCAGGGGGATTTGCGCGAAAAAGTGCTGGGTATTTTGAGATCTGCCGGGTACAGGGCTCAAAGTCGATAGCCTGTCACGGGTGGTCACCACCCTACCCATCAATTCCGCCATTCCTGTATTGCGCAAAACGAGCCGAAACGGAATATTTTATCTTTCAGGTTCATTGAGCCCAATAACCATCGCAAGGATGCGAAGATTTGTCGCCAACACGATATGGATAGCCGTGGGCGCATTGCTCGTATTTACCACGGCAGTTGCGCAGGATCAGGAGTTGGCGCCCGTATCCGACACATATGCAATCCGGAATGTCACCATTTTTCCTTCTCCCGGTCGCCGGATCGAAAAGGGCACGATCATCATCCGGAATGGCCTGATCGACGGGGTAGGTGAGAACGTGCCCATTCCGCCGACCGCTATAATTATTGAGGGTGACAGTCTGTTCGCGTATCCAGCATTCATCGAGGGCCTGTCGAAAACGGGCGTAAAAACCCCGGGTGAAGACGACCATAGTCGCATCGAGGACCCCGGGAATCCACCACCGCACCGTGCTGGCATCAACCCCCAGCGCGATGTACGCGATTATCTTGATCCGAACGACCCCAACATAAAGGAACTGCGGTGTGCAGGATTTGGCGCTTCCCAGGTGGTTCCCCGGGGCATATTGTTGCCCGGGTCTGCTGCGGTAATACTGCTCGGAGGCAAGACACCGGATGAGATGGTGCTGAAACCGCGCAGTGCGTGTTACTCGGAACTTACTTCCAATAAGACGGTATACCCAAGCACCGTGATGGCCGTGTTGGCCAAATGGCGTGAGCTCTATCACCAGGCAGAACTTGCCCGCGACTACGCGGCGATTTACGCAACAAACGCAACTGGCCTGCCTCGCCCTGAGACCAACCGTACACTGGAGGCGTTTTATCCTGTGACGACAAGGCAACAACCCGTGCTCTTCCGCGCATCAAAGGTGCTGGATGTCCAGCGTGTGCTTGCGTTGCAGAAAGAACTTGGATTTGTTCTCATCCTTGGCGATGTCAGTGAGGGATGGGATATAACTGACATGATCAAGGCATCGGGTGCGCGTGTCTTCCTGTCGCTTGACATTCCGGAGGATCCGGAGGAGAAAAAGAAATCGAAGAAGGACAGCCTTGAGAACGCAGAGTTGAAGGCTTTAACTAAGCGACGTTCGGAATTCATTCAAAAGATGACGGCACAAGCCGCTGCATTTGATTCGGCAGGAATCAAGTTTGGATTCTCCGCGCTTGACACGAAATACAGCGATCTTCACAAGAACCTTCGCAGCATGGTTGAGGCAGGTCTTAATCCTGATGCCGCACTTGCCGCGCTTACGATCAACGCTGCTGAAATACTGGGGATCGATGACAGACTCGGAACGATTGAGAAAGGTAAGATCGCCAACGTCGCGCTGTTCAGTAAACCGATTTTCGACAAGGATGCAAAAGTGATGACGGTCTTTGTTGACGGAGCCCTTTACACCTGTACGGAAAAAGATGCTCATAAGAAGACGGCTTCAACGGTGGAGGGGACCTGGCGTATGACGGCCCAAACGCCGAAAGAAGAAATCGAACTCAAGGTTGTCCTGCGCAAGAGCGTGGGCAAACACTATTCCGGCACCATCACCGGCACAAGGATGCCCGAAGGCATAGAGCTAACGGATGTAACCTTGGATGGCAAGACTTTGAAGTTCATGTATGACGTCCTTCTTGAGGGCAAGCCGCAGGAGGTTGTCGTAGAAGGCGACGTGGAAGGAAAAACATTCAAGGGAAAGATAACTGTCGGCGAATACGGCAACTATCCGATAGAAGGAACAAAAGACCCCGAGCGATGAAGGTATTACGCTGGCAAATCGTCATAGCGCTGCTTGTCACTTTCCCGATGGCGGCCACTGCTCAACCTGATGTCGGCGATGTGCTCATCAGAAATGGCACGTTGCTAACCGTCACAAATGGCACGCTGGAAAATACCGATTTGCTGATACGCAAAGGAAAGATCACAGCCATTGGAAAAAATCTTACGGCGCCTGAAGGCTGCCGCGTAATCGATGCAACCGGGTTATTTGTGATGCCCGGTATCATTGATGCGCACTCTCACATTGCGCTGGAGGCGATCAACGAGATGTCAAGTCCGCTAACGCCGGAAGTACGCATGCGTGATGCGCTTAACCCACTCGATATTTCTATCTACCGCGCGCTCGCCGGAGGCGTCACAACGATCCAGACACTTCACGGCTCTGCAAATGCCATTGGGGGACAAAGCGTTGTTATGAAACTCCGTTACGGAACGCTCAATCCCACAGAGCTGATATTTGAAGGTGCACCAAGGGGGATCAAGTTTGCGTTGGGAGAAAACCCCACGCGTGTCCACGGTGCCGGGCACAACATGGTGCCGCGCACGCGCATGGGAGTGGAATTTGTCATTCGAAGCGCGCTCACCGAAGCGAGGGAGTACCAGAAGAAGTGGGACGAATACAACGAGCAAAAGATGAAGAGAGGTTTCAGAGGCGCTCCGCCGGAGTATGATGATCGCCTGGAGACCCTTGCTGAAATTCTTCGGGGAAACATCATCGTTCACTGTCACAGCTATCGGGCTGACGAGATCGTCATGATCATGAAAGTGTGTCGGGACTTTGGCATCAAGAAGCTTGTTCTGCAGCACGCGAACGAAGGATTTAAGGTAGCGCCGGAAATCGCTGCCTTCGGCGCAATGGCGTCCGTGTTCTCCGACGCATGGGCATACAAATTCGAGGTGTATTACTCCACCGCTTACAATGCGGCGATTCTCACCCGCAATGGTGTGCTAACATCGATAAACTCGGACGATCCTGGCGTGATTCGTCATTTGTACCACGAAGCTTCAAAGACGCTTAAATACGGTGGCTTGTCGCGCGATGAGGCGTTGGCACTGATTACCATCAATCCGGCAAAGCAACTTGGCATTGATAACAGAGTCGGGTCGTTGGAAGTAGGCAAGGACGGTGATGTAGCAATCTTTCGCGGACATCCGCTGTCGATATACACTGTGCCGGTAATGACAATCGTTGATGGCATCGTGCGCTTCGATCGTGAAAAGGATCCTGATGACATGCGCATCTATGTGGATCCGGAAGAGCGCTTTGACCAGTCGGGCTTTGAAGTGCCGGAGGGTTATCACGATTGCCTGGGAACGGCAACTGAGACGTTTCACCAACTATTTGAAAGCCACTGATGAACCGCTTTGTGCTCCTGGTTAATGCTTTTCTCCTGCTATTCGTGATGCCGGGTGAGGCCCAGGTGCCCAAAGGTTCCTATGGTCCGGTGGCATTGGTGGGAGCAACGGCTCACACGATCACGGATGGAATAATTGAAAACTGTACGATTATCCTTCGGGATGGAAAGATTGAGGCGATTGGATCAAACGTGTCGGCACCGGCTGATGTACGTGTAATCGACTGCAAAGGTCTTCATGTTTATCCCGGATTCATTGACGGCGGCACGCGCCTCGGGCTGACTGAGATCGGTTCGGAACCAAGAACGCTCGACTACAACGAGGTGGGCAATGTTGTCCCGCAGATGCGCGCGTTGACTGCCGTTAATCCCAATTCGGCTCTGATACCTGTTACGCGTGTAAATGGCGTCACTACTGTACTTGCCGCACCGTCGGGAGGAATGCTTAGCGGTACTGCTGCACTGATCAACCTCCACGGATATACGCCTGACCAAATGTATGCCGGCTTTGAAGGCGTCGTCCTGACCTTTCCTTCCACTTCGCGTGAGGGACCGAACGACAAACGCAAGCCAGAAGAGATCAGCAAAGCCGCCGCGAAGGCAATGAAGAAACTGAATGAAGTATGGCAAAAAGCGATAGAGTACAATAAGCTGGATTCTGCTTTGGGTGACAACAAGCCTGACTACTACCCTGAACTCATTGCCCTCCAGCCGGTGATTCAGGGCACGATGCCTTTGATCATTGAAGTTAATGGTGCTGGCGATATTCTTAGTGCGCTGGAATGGGTGCGTGAAAAAGAAATCGCCAGGGTTATCCTTTCTGGCGTGAGAGAAGGCTGGCGCGTTGCCGGCAAAATCGCCGAAGCGGGTATTCCGGTGATCACTGGAAAGGTACTCACCCTTCCGGACAGAGCATATGATCGGTACGATCGTGCATATGCTAATCCGGGGCTTATGCGAAAGGCCGGTGTTACGGTTGCGCTGCGTACAAACGAAGCCTATAACGTACGCAACCTTCCCTACAACGCCGGTGTTGCCGCGGCGCATGGACTCGGAAAGGAAGAAGCACTTCGGGCGATCACGATTGTTCCCGCACAAATTTTCGGCGTGGCCGACCGGCTTGGTTCGCTGGAAACCGGAAAAGATGCAACGCTGTTCGTGTGCGACGGCGATCCGTTAGAACCTGCAACCAATATCAAGTATCTCTTCATCAAGGGCTGGGATATACCGCTCGTGTCGCGTCAAACATTGTTGTACGACGAATTCCTGCACAGAGAGCCGGGGCTGCAGACACACGATTAACGAAAGGATACCAACCCGAGACGCTGCCGCGCGTCTTTACTGAGGTTTTCCCGCGATCCACGTTCGGAATAGTGGCGCCGTTTCTTTGCTTACATGAACGTCTTCTTTAACGGGAGGCTGAAGAAACACCTTGATTTTTCCGTTTTCCGGTTTGAATTTCTCGATAGCGCGGTGACTGCTGAGATACTTTCTGTTGATGCGGAAGAATTTTTCACTGTCAAGCATTTCCTCAAGTTCGGAAAGCGTTGAATCCACTGTTAACTGTCTGCCTGCAAAATCGCGTACGAATACGATCTTGTGATCTGTAAAAAAGTACGCAGCATCGTCAACGTTCAGTGCAATGAAGTCAGTTCCTTTTCGCACCACGAGTCGGCTGAGTTTACCGGGTCTGCGTTCCTGCTGGATGAGCGTCATGATATTCTGTTGGATGAAATGACGCTCCAAGCTCCTGATCTTTTGAATGGCGCGGGCCAGTTTCTCTTGCGATATGGGTTTCAGCAGGTGGTCGATGGTGTTGTATTCAAAGGATTGAAGAAGGTATTTATCGTACGCAGTGGTAAACACAACGGGGAAATCGACATTGTACTGACGAAAGATCTCGAAGCAGTGATCGTCTGCCAGTTGAATGTCGACAAACGCCAAGTCGGGTTTGGGATTTCGGTACAACCATTGGATGGTTTCTTTCACACTCGCGAGCCGCCCCACAACGCTTATTTCGGGATCGATGCGTTGCAGCATGGCCTCCAGCTTCTCCTGCGCCAGTAACTCATCTTCAATAATGATAACGTTCATTTCGATCCTTTTTGCGATGCATCGTGGCTTCAGTCCACTGTCAGCTGCTCAATCCAACGAGCGATAGCCGGACGATAAATTCTCCATCCCGATGTTCAGTATCGATGCCTTTACCCGTTGTGATCCGGAAGCGTTCATCCAGGTTCTTTAACCCAATGCCCTGCGAAAGAACAATCCTTTTGGTATGACAATTCCGAACAGGGGAATCCCGACCATCCTCATTACTCCGTCATTGAGGACGACTACGCCATCGCTTGATGGCGCATTTATTCCGGTTGAGGCCGATTTCATGCCGGTACGGGAGATTGGGTGTTGAGAACCCGCTTCTAAAATCGATAAATTAAATCAATACGCGAAGCCACGGCACTAAACTCTAAACCTAAAACCTATGGAAACAGCTGCATTGAACTATTGGGCGATTCTCGTCGCGGCACTTTCCGCATTCCTTGTCGGTGGCATGTGGTACTCTCCGGCAGTGTTCGGAAAAACCTGGATGAAGGAAACGGCTTCTCCGAAGGGAGGCAACATGTTGAAGATTTTTGGACTCAGCTTCCTTCTTTGCCTGATTGCGGCAATAAATCTGGCGATGTTTCTTGGACCCGATTCCAATTGGAAGCTTGTGCATTCTACGGATTCCTGGCAGGTTTCGGCTGGGTAGCAATGTTCATCGGCACCACCTACCTCTTTGAACGCAAGTCATTTACCTTGTTCGCCATCAATGCAGGATACAGTGTCGTTACGTTGACGGTGATAGGAATTATTATAGGTGCGTGGAGGTGAACGATTGGCGATTAGCGATTGGCGTTTGGCGATTTGGTCCTTCGAATCAAATGCGGGTGAAACCAAGGCGTCGTTTCTAAATAAAACGTCGATCAGTAACCAAAAATCGAAATCGCTGATCGCCAATCGCTAATCGCAAATCAATCCCCTTTTCTCTATTTCCGTATCTCTCTATTTCATATTATCGCGTATCCGTTAAATCGTACGCGAATGAAGTCAAGCTTGATCCATGCCTCACGCCTTAGCGCGATAATTTTCTTCAGCTTTCTGGCGGTTCCGCTGTGGGCGCAAAAAGAGGGTCCCCAGCGTTGGGAAAAGACGATCCGCGGGTTTGAGAAGGCCGATCGTGAGAATCCGCCGGCGCCGGGTGCGGTGCTTTTCACGGGCAGCTCGTCGATAGCGCTCTGGAAGGATCTTGCATCTTATTTTCCTGATCACCGCGTGCTCAACCGCGGATTTGGAGGCTCCAACTTTACGGACCTGCTTTATTATGCAGATCGGGTCATCATGCCGTACAAACCTTCCATGATCTTCATATACGAGGGTGATAACGACATCGCTCAGGGTGATGCAACGGATAAGATTCTCGCGAATGCGAAGAAACTGCGTGCACTGATCCGCGAGAAACTCGGCGATACGCCAGTGGTATTCATCTCACCGAAACCCAGCGTAGCGCGGTGGCATCTGAAAGCGAACTATGAATCCGTGAACAAGGCGCTAAAGGAATTTGCGGAGAGTGAACCCAACACAGAGTTCGCCGATACCTGGACGCCTGCATTAGACCAGGATGGCAATGTGAAGAAGGATATCTTTTTAGAAGACAACCTCCACATGAACGCAAAAGGATACAGGATCTGGCAAGAGGTGCTGTCAAAATACCTTCCCAAAAAGTAATCTGTTCTCTTGTCGTATATTTGTTCATGCAACAAGAGGAGTATCTCTCAGGATTCGCAGAAGTCCTGCTGTTCATCGTTGGAGGAGCGCTGTTCATCCTCATCAGCCTGCTAATCTCGCGATTAGCGCGTCCTAACCGGCCCAACGCAGAAAAGCGGGCACCATACGAAAGCGGGGAAGAACCCGTTGGTGCATCGTGGGGCCAATTCAATGCAAGGTTCTACATTGTTGCTCTGATCTTCATTTTGTTTGAGGTCGAGCTTGTATTACTTTTTCCCTGGGCAACCATTTTCAGCAGGACGGACCTGATAGAGAAAACCAACGGTCTGTGGGGCTGGTTCTCACTTGTGGAGATGATCCTCTTCATTTTCATTCTCGCACTGGGACTGATCTGGGCATGGGCAAAAGGTTATCTCGATTGGGTTAAGCCTGAGCCTAAGCCGACTGAGTACAAGTCGCCCATTCCCAGGGAAATGTATAACCGATACCGATAGTTGTTCGCGCTAAGTAGCATAGATGAAAGGGTTACTGGATAGAAAATTTGAAGAAGGAGGCGTCATCGTCGCTGCGTTGGATGATCTTATCAACTGGGCACGCTTGTCATCCATGTTCCCTATGACGTTCGGTATAGCATGCTGTGCCTTTGAGTTTATGGTCACGGGTACGACCGTGTACGATATGGATCGGTTTGGTATGGCACCACGCGCGTCCCCCAGGCAAGCCGACGTGATGATTGTTGCAGGAACGGTTACTTTCAAAATGGCGGATCGTATCCGGAGGCTGTACGAACAAATGGCAGAACCTCGGTATGTGATTTCGATGGGTTCCTGCTCAAACTGCGGAGGACCTTACTGGCAGCATGGATATCACGTCGTCAAGGGTGTTGATCGGATTATTCCTGTTGATGTCTACGTTCCCGGATGTCCGCCTCGGCCTGAAGCGCTGATCGGTGGCTTCCTGAAGTTGCAGGAAAAGATTCGCTCTGAGAGCCTGGTTGCACCCAAAGCATTGGAAAAACTGGTTAGTGAACCGACCGTGAATGGCTGATCTAAGCAACATCGTGTCAAAGGTAAGCTCGGTCTGGAGCGAGCACGTAAAGCCGGGTGACGCTCCCGGCGTTGTCATTGTCGATGCATCTCACATTCGCGAAGTGTGTGAGTTCTTGCAGCGCGACCCCGATTGTTACTTCGACATGCTTTCGTGCCTCACAGGGCTTGACAACGGCCCGGAAGCCGGCACCATGGAAGTGATCTATAACCTGTATTCGATACCCTTCCACCTGCATCTGATGCTTCGTGTGATTGTGCGTCGCGACAATCCAGAGGTCCCATCGGTCACATCTGTGTACAGAACGGCGAACTGGCACGAGCGGGAAGCCTACGATCTCTTCGGAATACGATTTACCGGTCATCCCGATCTGAGAAGAATCCTGCTTCCTGCCGACTGGGAAGGCTACCCGCTTCGAAAAGACTATCGCCACCAGGAGTATTATCGCGGAGTCAAAGTTGAATACTAAAACGTTGAATAAGGTCCAATATCGGTTTGAGGAAGAAAACCTGCTCAAGTCAGAGCCCAACGCCTTGCGTGTTGAGGACCTGAAAGAGGAGGAGATGATCATCAACCTCGGACCTCAGCACCCATCGACACACGGGGTGCTCAGACTGGAAGTTTTACTCGAGGGTGAGATTGTCAAAGAAGTGGTACCGCATATCGGTTACCTTCACCGCTGCTTTGAAAAACACGCGGAAAACCTTCCGTACAACCAGATCATTCCTTTTGTCGACAGATGTGATTACGTAACGGCAATGAATAACGAGCACATCTATGCCATGGGCGTAGAACGCATGCTCGGAATTGCCGACCAGCTGCCCAAACGCGTTGAATACATCCGCGTTCTCGTTGCCGAACTAAACCGCATCGCCTCCCATATGATCGCGATCGGCACTTACGGCATGGACATCGGGTCGTTTACGCCTTTTTTCTGGATCATGCGCGATCGCGAACACATTCTCCGACTTCTTGAATGGGCATCGGGTGCTCGCCTCCTGTACAATTACATCTGGATCGGTGGTTTGTATTACGATCTACCTATTGGCTTCGAAGAACGATGTCGCGAGTTCGTCAACTATTTCAAACCTAAACTCAAGGAACTTGAGATCGTTCTTATAGAGAACAAAATCTTTGTCGAACGCACGGCGAACGTCGGTGTATTACCTCTTGACCTGGCTATTAACTGCGGCGTTACCGGCCCCATGCTTCGTGCATCGGGACTCCGCTTCGACCTCCGAAAGGTCGACGGTTACTCCGTGTATCCGGAACTCGAATTCTCCGTGCCGATAGGTGAGGGAAAAATGGGTACTGTCGGTGACTGCTGGGATCGGACATGGGTGCGTCTTGAAGAAATTTATCAGTCGCTCCACATCGTCGAGCAATGCATCGACCGTCTCCTGAAAGATCACAAGCGAACACGCGACTTCGATCCCCAGGCCATGGTGCCAAAAAAAATTCGCCCGCCGAAACAAGATTTCTACGTTCGCGGCGAAATGCCCAAAGGGGAACTGGGCTTCTTTTTCCGTGCTGATGGCCGTAACGACATACCCTTCCGGTGCAAATGCCGCTCAGCAAGTTTTGTCAACCTTTCGGTGCTGCCGGAAATTGCCCGTGGTGTGCTGGTAGCTGACCTGATTGCCATTCTGGGATCAATTGACATCGTCCTGGGTGAGGTGGACAGGTAACACCCGGATACTCTGTTTTCCCTTGCCGGGTTTTTGTCTATAATTGTCCCTTTGTTTTCCACTTTTCAACTGAATGATTTTGACATGAACCTCCGTAGTCTGGTTCTCGCGATCGTATGCCTGATGGCCGTATCCTGTAATCGCGTTCCCAAAGAAACTCCTGTTACGATTCACGCCGACCCTGCAAAGGAAGAAGAGATGGCGAAGGCGGTAATGGAGAGCCTGGCAATTGAACTCGCAGATGGTCTTACTATTGACCTGTGGGCTTCGGATTCACTGGCGCCTGATCCTGTCGCGCTCTCCGTTGATGATGAGGGTCGCATTTACCTGACACGAACGAATCGCCAGAAGAATTCCGAGTTCGATATCCGCGGATTCAGACACTGGATGACGCCGTCTATCGCATTGCAGTCGGTGGAGGATCGACGCGCCTTTCTTCGGAGCACCTTCGCACCAGAAAAGAGCAAGGAAAACGAATGGCTGAAGGACTTGAATGGAGATGGCTCGCACGACTGGCGGGATCTTGCTGTGGAACAGGAAGAAGTATGGCGACTGACCGACACAGATGGCAACGGGAAAGCAGACATATCGGAACGAATTCTTAAAGACTTCAATGAAGAGATCACCGATGTAGCAGGTGGATTGCTCGTTCGCGATGAAGACGTGTTCGTAGGTGTGGGGCCTGACCTGTGGCGTCTCTGGGATACAAATGGTGATGGAGTGCTCGACAAAAAAGTATCCATCAGTCATGGCTATGCCGTGCATATTGGATTTAGCGGTCACGGTATGTCGGGCATCGTGGAAGGTCCTGACGGCAAGATTTACTGGGACATTGGTGATATCGGAGCGAACATTACGACGCCCGACGGTCGCAACTTTAATCACGCCAACGAGGGTATCATCGTTCGCTCCAATCCTGACGGCAGCGATTTTGAAGTGTTTGCCGCGGGACTGAGAAACACACATGAGTTTGTGTTCGATGAATACGGCAACATCATCTCCTCCGACAACGACGGTGACCATCCCGGTGAAAGTGAACGTCTTGTTCACATTGTTGAAGGACACGATGCAGGATGGCGTGCTAACTGGCAATATGGCAAATACACCGATCCGAAGAACAACACGTATAAGGTGTGGATGGATGAGGAGCTTTATAAACCGCGTTGGGACGGACAGGCAGCCTACATCATTCCGCCGATCATAAATTATCACAACGGACCCACTGGCATGGCATACAATCCGGGTACCGCCCTGGGTTCAGAATGGAAGAATACCTTCTTCCTTGTTGAGTTCGTAGGCAATCCCACCCGCTCTCACATCTGGGCTTTCCGACTTGAGCCTGAAGGCGCTTCATTCAAACTGAAGGACGAGAAAGATGTGATCAGCGGAATTCTTCCTACGGGTATTCGTTTCGGTCCTGATGGCGCGTTGTATGTGGCCGACTGGGTGAACGGATGGGGTACAAAGAATTACGGTAGAGTATGGAAGATTGATGTCGCTTCCGATAAGAACGACCTGGCCGAGCAGCGTGCAGAGACAAAGCGGCTCATGGCACTTGACTACAAGGGTCAGTCTGTTGACGCTCTTTATGACCTGCTCTTTTATGGAGATATGCGCATCCGGCAGAAGGCACAGTTTGAGCTCGCATCCCGCGGCAAGAGAGGTCGTGACGCATTCCTGAAAGCAATTCGACAAACGGACAATCAGCTTGCAAGAATCCATGGGATCTGGGGAATGGGGCAGCTTATGCGCGAAAATGAAGATTACGGCAATGACCTTCTCGGGTTGCTTGATGACTCCGATCCAGAGATTATCGCTCAAGCCGCGAAGGTCCTTGGCGACGAGCGCTTTGAGAAGGCTGGTGAATCACTCATACCGCTGCTGCAGCACGATAACCCGCGCGTAAAATTCTTTGCTGCGCAGGCATTGGGCCGCATAGCCTATGCTCCTGCGATTGAGCCAATACTGCGAATGATCGATGATAATCGAGATCGTGATGTCTACATTCGGCATGCGGGCGTGCTTGCTTTATCGCGCATTGGATTTGCAAAGCCTATGGCTGAGCTCGTCGACCATCAGAGCAAGTCGCTGCGACTCGCTGCCGTGCTCGTACTTCGCCGGCTGCGCAGTGACCAGGTTGCGCTGTTCCTGAAAGACGAAGACGAATACATCGTGACGGAGGCGGCACGTGCGATCAATGATGACTTGTCTATTGAAGCTGCGTTGCCTGCGCTTGCTGAGACACTGAATGATCCTCGCTTTACTTCCGAACCGTTATTACGTCGCGCCATCAATGCCTGCCTGCGGGTAGGGGGAACCAAGGAACTTGAAACATTGGTGGCCTTTGCTCAGCGTGAAGATGCGCCGGCAGAAATGCGCGCCGAGGCATTGGCTACGCTGGCAACATGGCCTGAACCTTCGGTTACCGACCGTGTTGACGGAAGATATCGCGGCGTCATCAAACGCGATCCCGCCGAGGTCATCGCCAAGGTAACTGGGCCAGCGGGTGCGCTCCTGAAGAGCAATGTTGAAGAAGTCGCTATCGCCGCAGCGAAGATGATAAGTGAACTTGGCATTCAGGGTTACGATGACGACCTGGTTGCTATGCTTCAACGTCATCCGTCAGCTGCGATGCGGGTTGCGGCGCTGCAGGCGCTGCATAAGCTCAAGTATAGTGGACTTCAGGATGCGGTTCGTCGTGCTATGGAAGACCGCGATGGGTCGGTGCGCACGGCAGCGCTTGGATTGCTGAACGACGTTGAGATGTCAGCTCAAAACCTTCAGGCTGTTGCAAACGCTGTGTTCCGTCAGGGTACGATCAGAGAACAACAGGAACTCCTCCGTGCGCTCGGAACAATGGATGCAGCGAAGAGCGGTCCTGTTCTAGAGCCTCTTGTTCAACGTGCGGTGAACAAACAGTTGTCCCCCGGTGTAACTCTGGATCTTCTCGAGGCTGTCGACTCCACAGGCTCACAACCGTTGATCGCCAAGGCCGCGCCGCTGAGGCCAACGGCCACATCCGGTGTTGCGGCGTTCACCGAAACGTTGTTTGGAGGTGATGCGCGGCGTGGACGATTCATTTTCCTCAGGCATGAAACTGCGCAGTGTGCGAGATGCCACACGGTGGGTGACCCTGGAGCTGAGGTTGGACCTCCCCTAACACAGATTGGCGACAAGCTTACGCGCCAGCAACTTCTTGAAGCGCTCATCGAGCCTAGCGCTCGCCTTGCACCGGGATACGGCATGGTTACGCTGACGTTGACCGACGGTCAAACTGTGTCGGGCACACTCATGGAAGAACGTGCGGATCAGCTAATTCTCAAGACATCCGATGCGGAGCCATTGGTGATAGCAAAATCCCGCATCAGCAAGCGGGAAAACCTACCGTCAAGCATGCCGCCTATGGGCACCCTGCTCACCCGACGGGAGATTCGCGATGTGATCGAATTCCTTTCTTCGCTGAAGTCCACAAGCGCCAGCCTGGAATAGCGAAGGCTGAAGGTCTACGTGAACGGTCTTGCTTTACTGCGAACGTTAGGCCTTCTTTACGGAATTTCGAAATTATGTATTCCATATTGCGGGGTCTTCCGGTCCGTGCAGCTTTCGCCTGCCTGCTTGCATGGGCCATCGTTTCGTGCGGTACCGATGCCGAAAAGAAAGGTGCAACGTGGCATGTGTACAAGGCCGATGCGGCAAGTTCGAGTTATTCTTCGTTGCAGCAGATCAATAAGGAAAATGTTGGGCAACTCCAGATTGCCTGGACCTTCGATCCTGCAGATGCGTTGCCCGGGATGAGACTGGGCAAGTACGAATGCAATCCTATCATCATTGACACCATCCTGTACGCCACATCAGCACGTCGCTATGTGTATGCTATTGATGCACGTACAGGAGAGAAAATCTGGTCGGTGGATCCGTTTCAGGGTGGAAGAGGAGGCGGTGTCTGCAGAGGGGTGACGTATTGGGAGAGTGGCAGCGACAAACGCATCCTCTTCACGGCTGATCACTATCTGTATGCCGTTAATGCCCTGACTGGTGAAACAATTACATCTTTTGGCGACGGTGGGCGCGTGGATCTGAACAAAGATCTGGACACCGACAAGGAAGGAATATGGGTGATCCCAACTTCACCGGGAATCATTTGGAAAGACCTTTTCATTATTGGTGGCGAGGTTTCTGAATTGTACGATGCCGCGCCAGGACATATCCGCGCTTATGATGTTCGCACGGGTGAGCGCAAATGGATATTCCACACGATACCTCACCCTGGTGAGGAGGGATACGAGACATGGCCACCCGACGCATGGAAGTATGTTGGCGGTGCAAACAACTGGGGCGGAATGAGTCTCGATGAGAAACGAGGAATCGTGTATGCTCCACTGGGCTCACCGACGTACGATTTCTATGGCGCCGATCGAAAAGGACAAAACCTCTTCGGAAATTCGCTTGTAGCCCTTGATGCGAACACTGGGAAGCTGTTGTGGTACTTCCAGACAGTGCACCACGATTTATGGGATTATGATTTGCCCGCGCCAGCTAACCTTGTTACGATCCGTCGCGACGGAAAGACCATTGATGCCGTCGCGCTCGTTTCTAAGACGGCCTTTTTGTATGTGCTCGACCGCGTGACGGGCGCCCCCGTATTTCCAATCGAGGAACGTGCCGTTCCTCCATCTCACATTCCCGGAGAAGAAACATGGCCAACGCAACCTTTCCCAATTCTTCCCGCGCCGTATGCGCACCAGGAAATGACGGAGGATTTGATCAATGACATAACGCCTGCCTTTCGAGATTCAGTTGCTCAGGCGCTTTCGGCTCTTCGATATGAAGGTTTGTTCACGCCGCCCGATCCGAAAGGAGCTTTGATGCTTCCCGGAACGCGCGGGGGTGCAGAATGGGGAGGCGCTGCGTACGATCCGGAATCGTCCATACTCTACATCAACGCGAATGAATCGCCGGAGGTAGCGCGCGTTGAACGCGTGAGGAAGAACAGGTCGAACGGCAATCAGTCCGAGTATGAACGCGGAAGAACTTTCTACTTTCAAAATTGCGCCTCGTGTCACGGACCGGACCGGGCGGGGCAGGAGCCGGTGTACCCGAGTCTCCTCGGCATCTCGAACCGCTTAACAAAAGAGCAGGTGCTCGCAGTGATTGCGAACGGATCAGGCAGGATGCCCGCGTTTGCTCCTTTCCTTGAAGGTAATCGTGACGCAATCATAGCGTTTCTTTTTGATATCAAAACAGGTTCGTCATCCAATAGTGTAACCGTTGATGAGGATACCACTACGCATTATTTCAACACAACGGCATACGGACACTTCAGCGGACCTGGTCGGAAACCTGCCATCAAG
>DATCLO010000079.1:0-15674 GCA_036563875.1 Cyclobacteriaceae bacterium | reverse complement strand
ACTATGGAAAGGGCATCCGAACAGTACGGCTACTCAACTACATCGACTACAACAAAAAGAAGGCGGTAGAAACGCTTGAAAAGGAATTGGGGTGGAGAAACTACGGTGGTAAGCACTATGAATCCGTCTTCACGCAGTTCTTTCAGGCCTACTATTTGCCTACAAAATTCAATATCGATAAACGCCGGGCGCACCTTTCCACGCTCATCTGCTCCGGCCAGATCACGAGGGATGAGGCCCTCGAGGAATTACGCAAACCGCTTTACACACCTGACTTGCTGGAAGAGCATCGCACGTATGTGCTAAAGAAATTAGGGTTTTCGGCTGCCGAATGGGAGGCGATTATGCGAACCCCGCCCGCTTCGCATCGCGACTTTCCGTCAAATGAACGCGCGATTGAGCTGCTCACATCAATAAAAAACTCGCTATCCTGAGTCTGCCAGTCTCAAAAAACCCTTGCTGAAAGTTGCTGAATATTCACATTTATCCGTCCTATCTCACGAATGAGTCGAGAATGCTTCGCGAGGCGAGGTCATTGGTTGACCTGAAGCTCGTGACGACCATAACATTGCTCGGACTGTGGAAGAAGGGACTCAAGCAGGAGGAGGTCGTAACCAATCAGATATCAATTCGGAGGTTGGGGTCGATCGCAAAGTCAACCAAACATAAATGGTTAAACCTGGTGGCATTTGCAGTGTTCTATCTTAAGGCGATCTGGTATTGTGTCCGAAAAAAGCCAAGGATTGTCAATGCCCATAGCCTAACGGTTTTGCCCCTGGCCGCCTTCGTTAAGTGGCTAACGGGGGCCAGGCTAATCTACGATCCACACGAGCTTGAAACCGAATCGAACGACTCGCGGGGATACCGGAAAAAGGTGGCTAAGAGAATAGAAAAAATGTTCATCCGATCGGCAGACTTCACGATTGTCGTTGGACACAACATTGCTGACTGGTATAGGAACACCTATACCCTTCATAATATTGAGGTGATCCGAAACATTCCGCTATACCGCAAAACGCCCTCCTTCCCGCATATTACACTGCGCGAGCGTCTTGGTCTCGGTCACGGCAAAATCGTTTATGTATACCTGGGGGCGCTGATTCCCGGTCGGGGTATTGAGATTATTCTCGACGCATTCAAAGCCGTGGGTGATCCACACCATGTGGTGTTTGTAGGCTTCGGTGAATACGAGTCGATGGTCGCGAATTTTAGCCGCGAACACGACAACATTCACTGCCTTCCTTCCGTTCCTCCCGAGGAAGTTGTTGAATTGAGCTCAGGAGCAGATGTGGGCATTAGCTTGATCGAGAATACTAGCCTCAGCTATTATTATTGTTTGCCCAACAAGGTTTTCGAGTACCTGCAGGCGGGCGTTCCTTTTATCGCGAGTGATTTCCCTGAACTCCGTAAGGAGTTTGGGAACGAAAGGTTTTGCTGGCTGATTCGTCCGGACAGGGGATCTTTGATCGAAACCATTCGATCAATTACACCGGAAGACATCATGCAAAGGAAAACCGTGGCCCAGGAAAGGCGAGACAACTGGTCGTGGCGCAGTGAAAGGCAGAAATACAGGTCAATCTATGAACAACTGGCATAACAGGGCCTGAAGCAGTGGACGGAAAGATGACATACAGGATTTGTACTAAATCTGTGATGGATACGATTGCTGATCCTGACATTACGTTCGACGAGAACGGGATTTGCAATTACTATTACGAGTACCAAAAGAAAGTCCCTCAGCGATTGTTTCACGACGATCCGACACAGATCGAGAAGATTGTCGATGATATCCGCAAAAAGGGAAAAGGGAAGGATTACGATTGCCTCATCGGGGTTAGTGGGGGCGTCGACAGTACCTACGTAGCCTATCTGACCAAGTCACTGGGCCTACGCCCCCTGGCGATGCATTTCGACAATGGTTGGAATTCCGAACTCGCCATCAAAAATATCGAGAATACGCTTCGCAAGCTTAACATCGATCTGATCACCCATGTGATCGACTGGGAGGAATTCAAGTCCCTCCAACTGGCATTTCTGCATGCGTCAACGCCAGACGGCGAAATTCCAACGGATCACGCAATATTCGCCTTGTTGTTCAAAATCGCGAATGACCACAACATCAAGTACATCATTAACGGCAACAATTTTTCCACGGAGTTCGTGATGCCAAGAACGTGGTCGTACGGGCACATCGACTGGAAGTATATCAAATACATTAACGATACGTTCGGAACGCGGTCACTTCCAACCTATCCCACAATTACGCCGGCGAAATATTTCTACTATTTCCTGGTCAGAGGGATCAGGATACTATCCATTCTGAACTACGTTCCCTATAAAAAGGCAGCCGCAATGGAGTTGCTTGAGAAGGAACTGGACTGGAAGTACTACGGGGGTAAACACTATGAATCGATATATACACGATTCTACCAGGGACACATTCTGCCGCGCAAGTTCGGCATCGACAAGCGGAAGGCACATCTATCAACCTTGATATTTTCAGGCCAGATGTCGAGGGAACAAGCTCTGGAAGAACTGAAGAAGCCAATTTATCCTGAGGGAATGGAAGAAGAGGATAAGGCCTTCGTGCTTAAAAAGCTCAACCTCTCACAAGAAGCTTTTGAGGCTATCATGAAGGCACCTCCAAAGACGTATCGGGACTATCCAAATCAATCCCGAATGCTCGACCTTTTCAGAGCGCAGTTGAATAGACTTAGAGAAAAACGCATCTTGCACAGCTGATCCGGTTTTATGAATACGATTTCATTTGGCATAGTAGGCTGTGGCAGAATTGGTGAGCGGCATGCAAAGCACATCCAGGCCGTCGGCAAACTTACCGCCGTATGTGACACAGACTTCGAAAGGGCTACCCGGCTGGGAACGCAATACAATGCCAAAGCCTATGCATCGCTTGACGAACTCCTGGCAGACAATGTACACATCGATGTTCTGGCGATTTGTACACCGAATGGTCTACATGCTGAACAATCGATCGCGGCATTAAAGCGAGGCCTCCACGTCCTTTGTGAAAAGCCAATGGCTCTGTCAGTACATGACTGCGGAGAGATGATAAAAGCCGCGGAGCGAGCTAACAGGAGACTGTTTATTGTAAAACAGAACCGCTTTAATCCGCCGGTTGAAGCCGTAAAGAATGCCATCGATGAAGGACGACTCGGCAAGATATACAGTGTACAACTCAGCTGCTTTTGGAATCGTAATAACGAGTATTACAATAGTCCCTGGAAAGGAACCCTTGCGCTGGATGGTGGTACATTATTTACCCAGTTCAGTCACTTTATTGACCTTCTGTATTGGATGTTCGGCGATGTGAAGAGCGCATCGGGCATCATCAGCAATAAGGCCCACAAGGGCGTCATCGAATTTGAAGACACAGGCGTATTCGCCATGGAATTTTATTCAGGGGTTGTCGGTACGTTGAACTACACTGTGAACGCTTACAGAAAAAATATGGAAGGCTCACTGACGATCTTCGGTGAGAAGGGAAGTGTAAAGATCGGCGGCCAATACCTAAATGAGCTTGAGTATCAGCAAATAGAAGACTTTGAAATAACTGACTTGCCACCGGGCAATCCACCAAATCAGTACGGAACCTATCAGGGGTCAATGTCGAACCATGATAAGGTATATCAGAACGTTGTAAGCGTTTTGACCGACCACGGTGTGATCGCTACCAACGGATTCGAAGGGCTAAAGACGGTGGAAATAATCGACAAACTCTATTCATCTGCAAGGCGTATCGAATGAAACCCCTTATCGTTTCCTCCGGTGTGGCTGACGACGTTGTGTTCGGTGAACAGGTCAAAATTGTCTCGCCTGTTAATCTGTACGGCTGCACAATCGGTAACGGCTGCTTTATTGGCCCCTTTGTGGAGATTCAAAGGTCTGTGATTGTCGGCGATCGTACACGCATCCAATCTCACACGTTCATCTGTGAACTAGTAGAGATTGGAACATCCTGCTTCATTGGGCACGGTGTAATGTTCATAAATGATCTCTTCTCCGAGGGTGGACCTTCCGGAGGCGACCGGTCCAAGTGGAAGAAGACGACGATCGGCAACTACGTTTCCATTGGCTCTAACGCGACCATCCTGCCCGTTACGATCTGTGATCACACCGTAATCGGTGCGGGCGCGGTTGTAACAAAGGATATTAGCACCCCTGGGATCTACGCCGGCAACCCTGCACGTTTAATTCGGACGCTATAACTATGAATGTACCGTTCGTTGATCTGAAGGCTCAGTATCTGTCTTTGAAGGAAGAAATCGATCGTTCCATCAGCGACGTGCTCAATGAATGCAATTTCATTGGAGGAAAGCGGGTCTCTGATTTTGAGAACGCCCTATCGCAACTGTATGAATCTAGTCATTGTGTTGGTGTTGGAAACGGAACCGACGCGATATTCATCGCGCTGAAAGCCCTCGGCATCGGACCGGGCGATGAAGTCATCACCAGCGCGGTAAGCTGGATTTCAACTTCTGAAACAATAACGCTTACAGGGGCCCGACCCGTCTTCTCGGATATCCATCCTGAGTACTATACACTGGATCCTGACGGGATTGAATCCCGGATCACGCCGCGAACACGCGCTATCATACCGGTTCACCTGTACGGCCAGGCTGCCCACATTGGAAGGATTAGCGAAATCTGCAAGCGGCACAATCTGAGGCTCATCGAGGATTGTGCGCAAGCGCACCTGACCGAGGAAGACGGGAAGAAAGTGGGGCTTTTTGGCGATGCCGGCACGCTGAGTTTCTATCCCGGCAAAAACCTGGGGGCGTATGGCGATGCAGGTGCCGTAATCACCCGGAACGAGGATCTCGCGATAAGGGTGAGGATGCTTGCCAACCACGGAGCGTTGAAAAAGCATGAGCACATGATGGAAGGCCTTAATAGCAGGCTCGACACTCTTCAGGCAGCAATACTAAGCGTCAAGATTCGCTACCTGGAAAAATGGACAACCCAAAGAATAGAACATGCCGCGCGCTACACCAGGCTTCTCCAGGGGGTGGGAGACATTCAGGTACCGGCTGTACGAAGTGGAACACGGCATACCTTCCATCTCTACGTCATCAGAACGCAGCATCGTGATGCCTTGAAAAGCTATTTGGAAGCGAAGGGAATTCAGGTGTCAATACATTATCCAGCGGCACTTCCCAATCTGCCAGCGTATACCTATCTGGGGCACAAGCCCCAGGATTTCCCTGTGGCTTCCCGATTTCAAAGCGAAATCCTTTCCCTCCCAATGTATCCCGAACTGCCTCCTGAAAGTATAGAGTATGTGTGCCACACGATAAAGGAATTCTTTGCCAAGAATGGCTAGACGTATCGGCATTTTTTGCGATTCCTATAGACCGGAAAACAAGGCAGTTGCCGTTCGGCTGTATCACTTAGCTGAGGCATTCGCCCGGCACGATTACGCCGTAACGGTGGTTACCGCGACGCGATTCACCGAACCTTCACCGGTCAGGGTACGTAGAATCGTTACAATAGCTCCCTCGAATCTCCAGTCAAACATCGTGAGGCTGCTATCCGAGGTAATCATGGGTATGGAGTTTTTTGTGAGGATATTGTTCTCCCGCTACCACATTGTTCTTTTGTCCAGCCCCCCGTTCTTGTCCATGGCATTCGGTGCCTTCGCCTGCAAACTGAGGGGCATTCCCTACGTCTTTGACGTTCGCGACGAGTACCCTGAGGTATATTTTACTGCCGGGCTACTGAGTCCCACATCGATCATCGGGAGGATATTACTGAGCATCGAAAGAGCGATATACAACAATGCCCTACTGGTAACATCCGTAACGCAGGGGATCTGCACGCGCATCGGGAAGAAGTCAATGAAAGCTACGGTCAAGCTCGTACGCAATGGCTACGACGGTCAGAAGTTTTTTCCCGCATCTGATTTGTATCCGAATTTTACCGTCGTGTTTCATGGAAACATGGGTAGGTTTCAGGATCCCGATCTGATTCTCAAACTGGCATCGAAAGCCCATGAAGAAAAGCGAAATATCGAGTTCCTGATCATTGGCTGGGGAAATAATGACATACTATTGAGCGAACAGGCGCTGCCCAATGTGCGATACCTCGGGATGGTTCACTATGATGCCATTCCCGATGCAATTGCGCACGCGCATCTGGGCATATCATTCCGGACGGATGACCTCATAAGCCGTAATGCTTTCCCCGTGAAACTTTACGAATACATCGGCGTGGGCGTACCCGCCCTGATCACGCCACGAAGCGAAGCCGGCGAGTTCTTCGAGTCGAAACAGATCGGCTATCAGTTCAATCCTGATGAGTGGCAAGAAATTTATAGCAAAATAGTCTACCTTGCGGATCATCCTGACGATCTGTCGAAATTGCGCAAGAACATCCTCGAGGAGCGAAAAGCCTTTTCGAGGACTGAGATTTCAGACGACTTAGTGCGAACCGTTACATCACTGTTGGATAATCGAAGGAATAGCTGAAAGAATGGATACGATCCTGATAACCGGTGGATCCGGATTCATAGGCAGTCATTTTCAGAATTACTTATCGCCAGAGCAGATTATCAACTTTGATCTGGCCGAACCAGATACGCATCTCAGATCAAATTTCTTCCAAGGGGACATCCGGAATCGGGAAGACCTGAGAAAAGCGATCAGGGGGAAGAATGTGCAAACGATCATCTCACTGGCTGCTAAGCATCATGATTTTGGAATAGGCCATGAGGAGTATTTCGATACGAACGAAGGAGGAACTCAATGCCTATGCGACGTAGCTGAAGAGGAAGGGATAAAAGAAATCATCTTCTTTTCGTCCGTGGCCGTCTATGGAATACGTGAAGAAATCTCCACCGAAGAGATGACACCGGAACCAGATGGGCCGTACGGTGCATCAAAGCTCGCAGGCGAAAAGGTACTTACCAACTGGGCCAAAAAGGACCCAACCCGCAAGGTCCTCATATTACGTCCATCCCTCGTCTTTGGCCCTAACAACATGGCCAACATGCGCAATCTCATCCGTCAGATCGATTCGGGCTTATACTTCCACCTGGGGAAAGCTGACAACGTCAAATCTATTGCCTACGTCGAAAACGTCGTGCAAGCCACGCTATTCATGAAAGAACGTATGAAACCTGGCGTGGCCATTTACAACTACGCGGACGAGCCACAACTTACTACGCGTCAGATTGCATCGGTGATTGCAGAGGCTCTTGGAAAGAAAATACGATTCAGCCTCCCGAAAACTTTCGCAATTCTCATGGGAATCCCTTTCGATTTGATGATCAAGATGACAGGAAAAAATCTTCCAATTTCTACTGCACGGATCAGGAAACTGGGGACACAAACGTATCATTCTGCCGAAAAAATCCGCAAGGAAGGATTCAAGCCGTTGTATTCAACGGTTGAAGGCCTTAGGAAAATGGTAGAATGGTACCAGACTGCAAAAAGCTATTCCTACTGACTGAGGACTACTTACGGGAGCTGGCAGCCACGGAACTTCCCACGACGACAAGCGGGTAGAACAGCGCCAGGAAGATCAGCCCGTGATAACGATGCAGCATTGACTCAAAAGTGAAATGGATTAGAAGATTAAGCATAACCACCGCACCAAAGATATCTCTGTTCAATATGGTCTTCCTGAACCCGTAAAAGAAGATGTACAGCAGAATAAGCGCTCCGGTAATGCCTGTACCCAGCCAGGTTTCGAGCAACTGATTGTGCGCGTTATATTCGTACATTAAATTCTCTTCGTTGCCATGGCGACGGTACTGCTCGTTTAATTGCTCCTGCGCGCGATCCAATCCGTATCCAAATATCCAGCGCTTCTCAATGCAGTTCACTGCAGCCTTCCAGGAAGCGATGCGAGGATTGTTAAACGCATTGCCGGTGAGCACCTCCTGCACACGGGGATGCAAAGCAAAGATCACGATTGCGATTATGCTGATTCCCAGCAGCACATATCGCACCGTAGCAGTGAGGAGATTGCCTGAGGCAAACACCAGAACCAGTAGTGATGCACCCATCCCGATAACCCCTGCCCGCGACGAAAGCAATCCAACGACGAGCACGTGAAAGACTATGACGGCAACCTGAAGTCTTTTTCGCCACCCGAATGGATTCAAAATTAGTACTGCTGCGGCACTGGCAGTGGTTAACAAAGCAGCATAGGTAGGATGCAGAAAGTAAGAGTAGTATTCCGAAAAATAGAAATTACCGTAATGATCAATGGAATGCAAAAACGGAACCCCACCCCAGGCTGTACTGTCGAACACGAGCTCGCCGTCAACAACACGTATGGATCGCGCCGTTGCGATAATCAAATTAACCAATGCCACAAGCAGGGCTCCTGCGACAAATCCTTTAAGAAATCCGCGATACACAGACGGCAACCTGTCCTGCAACGCCATCAACATCAAAGGGAAGAAGACCAATGTCCATCCTCGCTCCAACCATGAAAAGTCCGGCGAACGATGAATCAACGATGCAGCGCAAACAACAAAGTAAATGGGAAGCAGCAAGTACCCAATACGGGGTGGGTTTACAGAGTCGAATAGGCTGCGTCGGTCAATTATCTTTATCAAACCGGCAAGAAGGAACAGTATGCCCGTCCATTGAGTGACCCGAAGGCCAAAATGTAAGCCAAGGCCCATCACGAACGCAGCGAATAGTATGGCCTCAGGCTGTACCAGCCTCTCCCTTATCCTTAGCAAAGAAAACATACGTAAAGAAAAAGACGTAATGAGACCACAAGAACAGGCTTGAGCTCGATGATAATAATAACAAATGATAAATGACAAATTGTGCTACGATCAGCCTGTTCGCCTTTTGAGTTATCATTGAAGCGAACAGAAAGGCGCTTATTAAAATGTAGCTCAGCGCCATAACCACGCCACTGTTGATCAACACCTCCAGGAAGAAGTTATGTGGATCTGTTTCGATCACGGGTTCATGCGGGGAAAAAAAGCGTGAATAGTAGTAATGTGAACTTCCGACTCCGAATCCCATACCATAATTGTACGTGGCCGATTCCAAACCGCCCTTGGTCAACTGAAGACGACGCGAGATCGAACTTCCGGGGCTGTAATCGAAGTTAAGAATTCTGTCCGGGGAGAATTCATCTGTAAATGCCACCAGGAGCACCAGGAGCACAGCCGCCGCCGAGAGTGTAACCACGGCCTTGAATAGGGAAAGGCGAAAATAAAATAGAAGAAAACTCAGAAGGCCAAGGAACGCCAGGCGGGATTCGGTGATGTAGACTACGATCAGTGATCCCGCTACGATGACAGATACAACCCATGCCCGCTTTTCCCGGGACAGCAGGAACATTACTACTAACGTATAAATGAAGGCAAAATCGTTCGCGTTTGTGTAAAAGACGGTTGGAAGATGGTAATAGCTGTAGTCCGGCCGATTGGGGTTCGCCATTCCGGACAACGGCAGGTGCTGGTGCGTGATTACTTCAAAGCAGAATATAGGGATACTCACCAGAACGAACAACCAGCAAAGGCGGACAAGGGCAGTGCGAAACAGGTCCCTGTCATACTGAATCAACAGTATCACACTGATCACAAAGAATAGCAGGATGGTCAGATTGAATATGTCGTTCGGATTGATATAGTCCAGGTGAAAACACGAAATGACAATCGTATAAAGGACGTAAATCGTATAAAAGCCAATAAGAAATCCGGCGAGCTGAGATACCTTGACTTTCTGAATAATAAGAACAAAGACCAGCAGTGGCGCGAGAATCCGGATGAGATGAAGTTTCTCCCAACCCAGATATGCATATGGACCCAGGAATGCTGCAATTATCAGGAGGTACGGCATCAGGCGCATTCCTCGTAGATTTTTGTCAAGAGCTTCGCAATAGCCTCTGCAGAGTACTTTTCCCTGGCGTAATAGGCCAGCTTTTCCGGGAGATACTTACTAATATTTTCATACACAAATCGCATCCCCGCGGCCAAAGATTCTGCAGTCCTTTCCGTCAGGACACCTACAGTATCGTCCGCAATAATATCCTCGGGACCGCCGCATCGCGTGGACACCGCGGGGATGCCGCACGCTAACGCCTCGATAGTAGTAACATTAAACGTCTCCAGGTCGCTTGAAACTACGTAGGCATGTGCCTTGTTCATCTCTGTTGCTACTTTTTCCGGCGTAAGCTCGCCTAAGAATTGTACCCTATCCGAGAGACCACGTGCCTGCACATCCCTTTTCGTAGGCTCATACATTTCCCCTATCCCCACAATTACCAACCTTACCGGCAAGTCGGCAAGCATTGCAAACGCTTCAATCAGCCTTGGGTGGTTCTTGATTCGCTGCATGTAAGCAACCGAAAGAAAAGTAAACGTTTCGTACTTCTCAACGTCAGGGTATCGTCTGAAGATCGTGCTGTCATACATGTTGGGCGCAACGTCAACGGAAGCATTGAAATACTCCGTCAACCTATCCGCAAGAAACCTGCTGACAGCCAGCCGGCGCGCGCTAGCCCCTACCAATTCCACAATGAACTCCCTTTCATAGTCAGAGAAAGCGTTCTGCGCGACATTCGAAAAGTGCTCCGTCCAAACAAGAGGCACGCCATATTTTTCAGCAGCATACATGGCTATCTCAGCAGCTTCGTAAACATGCAGATGAAAAATATCTGGCACACCGTACCTCCTGATGTAACGATCCACCATCCTTTTTCCGACATAATTCATGATCGCATATCGAAGTCGACGAGCCTTCGGAATAGACATGCAAATCCAAAGGTATGTGAGTACACCGTTTTCCTTAAACTCCCTACGCCCGAAATGGATCTTACGCGTCCTGAGAAATGATTTTACAGATATCAGAAGCGGACCAACTACTCCAACCTGGTGCCCGTAGCGACTCAATGCCTCTGCCTGGTTGCGGCAAAAAAAACCAAACGACTCATCGACCGGGGTAGGGTAATTGTGGCTGATAAGAAGTATGTGCATTTTCTTAGTCACGACCTCTCCCTTCTGGCGGCGAAAGAACTTGGAAACAATAATAGAAATCCATTCCCAATAATGGTTATTATTGCACAAAAAAAGCGCTTAAATGCCAACCAGCCATTCGGGACAAATCAATACAATCGTTGACTTGCTCACGATTATTAATCCGAAGAAACTGCTGGACATTGGCGTAGGTCATGGCAAGTACGGATTCCTCGCAAGAGAGTATCTCGACATCTCAGACAACAGCAAGCCTTACTCCACCCGAACAGTTCAAATCGACGGAATTGAAGCGTTCCCCGAATACATCACCGACTTGCAGCGATTGATCTATGACACCATTCACATAGGCAATGCCTTGGACGTAATCGACAAGGTCGATAATTATGATTTGATTTTGATGATGGACGTCTTTGAGCATTTCACTTACGAGGATGGGATGGCACTATTGAACAAATGCCTGAAACACTCGAAGCACGTTCTCATCTCCTGTCCGCGTAATGTAGAGCCTCAGGGCGCTGAGTATGGAAACATATACGAAACACATCGCTTCGAATGGCGAAAGAAGCATTTCAGATCGTACAAGGAAAAGGCCTTTATTCCGAACTACTATTCGCTGATTTGTTTGCTTGGGCCGGGAGCAAAGCAGGTTCGAAGGAAATTTCTCGGGGACAACATGAAACTCCGGATCGGCTCTATGTTCCCCCGCATTCGTAGGCTGTACATTAGAATGAAAGGATGAGCGCCAGGCGAAGTATTTTTTTTGGTCTGATACGTTCTGATTTCTTCAAAAACACTTTTATTCTCGCCTCTGGGACAGTCGTGGCCCAGCTTATATCCTTTGTATTCCTGCTTATTCTTCAGAGGTGGTTCTATACACCCAATGACTTCGGAATTTTAGGACTGTATGTTTCCCTCTCGACGCTGCTTGCCGCGTGCTCCACGTTAAAATTTGAGTACGGCATTGTCCTTCCAAAGGAAAATCAGAAGGCAATCTCTTTGGTCTACCTCTCAGTCGTATCGGTCCTCCTGTTCACCCTTATTTCGATTCCACTACTGTTCCTTTTGAAAGAGAGTTATTTCAAGACAGAAGACAGACACTTTTCCATATTCCTTTTTGCGGTACCATTTACGGTGCTCTTTGCCGGCCTCTATGAGATACTGCTGTACTGGAATAACAGGCAAGCCAATTTCACCCTAATGTCAAAAAGCAGAGTGGTTCAAACCTCAGCAATGGAAATTTCAAGAATGGCAGGAGGGCTGATGCGCATCGACTACAAGGCCCTGATCATCGGAAGGGTTATCGGTCAGTTTGTCTCGTTAATATATCTATCGATACCTTTCCTAAGGGAGCAGGGAAGTCAGCTTCGAAAGCCTGAGCGAGGAAAATTGAAAGAGGTGATCCGGGAGTATCGCGACTTCCCGCTCTTCACGATGCCGACCATTTTCATTTCCAATTTTGCAAACCTGCTGCTTATAGCCTTGTTCTTCCAATTTTACGGCGGCAGCAACGCCGGCCTTATCAGCATCGCCATCCAATACATCTCCTTGCCGTTTGGCATCATCGCATCGTCATTTTCCCAGGTCTTCTTCCAAAGGATATCGCGTTGCGAAAGGAAGGAAGAGCTCCTTTCGCTTTACATTCGGTTTGCAGGCCGCCTGGCAGTTGTCAGCGTGCTCATTACAGGTGTGGTTTACCTGATCCCCGACAGACTAATACTCGCCGTTCTTGGTGATAAGTGGCAAGGCCTCACGGAATTCATGAGGCTCTCCGTCCTGTGGCAGGCCATCGCCTTTATTTCTTCGTCACTGTCATTCATCTATACACGCCTTATGCGTCAAAAGATAATGATGGCCTTCGCGTTGCTTCAACTGGCACTTGTATATGTTACTTTGCAGTACGGCAATATTCACTTTTCGGAAGCTTATACGACCTTTGGATTGTATGTGGCTGGTCAGTGTTTTTATTATGTTTTGACTATTGTAGCGGCAATTTATTTTATAAAGAGAAGTCCGACATCAACCCTGACCACATAGGAAGCGCGTGAATTTGTCATCACAAGAGACGACTATTAGTACTGAACAAAAAGTGCAGCCACGAAGTACCTCATCCGATGTGCCCTGAGGGTCGGTGTATACATTATTCTACAACAGACTCATACGGCGTTAGTAATCTAAAAAATCCGTAATGATCCAGTCAATCTTTACTGAGGAAGCTGAACTACAGAAAGCCAGCGGTCGCCAGACATGAGCCCTCCGAAAAGACAATCACCCTCCAGAAGGGCGCAGACACCCCTGAAAAAAAGCCATGCAAACGTTGGCGTAGCGCGCTCCATGCCCACTCATATCAAAATATCATTGGAACAACTCCGTTATATATCCATACTCGATTTTTATCCACGCCCGTAGAAAAATCAGTATTTGGATTTCATTTCACTATTTTTGAGATCATTTGACCTAAATGGCCATCCTTCTCGCGACCGTCATTACGTCCTTTGTCATTGGATTCCTCACCATCCCCGTGATCATCAAATACTCCATGCAGAAAAATCTGGTGGACATTCCAGGTCGCAGGAAAATCCACAAGAAAGTTACTCCTTCCATGGGGGGCATCGCCATCTTCCTCGGCTTCTTCATTGCCTCTCTGGTATGGATTGAAATTCTGAGCTGGAAGGACATCAAGTTCGTCATGGCCTCACTCTTCGTAATCTTTTTCATAGGCCTCCGCGACGACCTCGTTCCACTGCGCGCTATCATCAAGCTCATGGGACAGATTCTCGTCGCGATCATGATCATCATTTTGCTCGACCTGCGATTGAAATCGTTCTACGGCCTCTTTGGGATTGAAGAACTACCCATCCTCGTCAGCTACGTTCTGACGCTGTTCACCATCATCGTCATCACCAATTCTTTTAACCTGATCGACGGTCTCGATGGCCTCGCAGGTTCAATCGCCATTATCGCGCTTCTCGCGTACGGCCTCTGGTTCTACCTGGTCGACGACACCGTGTACTCTATCCTGTCATTCTCCATGGCAGGCGCGATCCTCGCGTTCCTCATCTTCAACTGGGAGCCTTCGGAGATCTTTATGGGCGACACCGGCGCGCTCGTCATCGGCATGATGCTGAGTATTCTCACAATACACTTCATCGACTTCAATCATAATCTTCCGGAGTCTTCGCCGTATCGCTTCACTGCCTCCATCGGTACAGCGGCCTGCTTCATCATCATACCGCTCGTCGATACATGCCGCATCGTGATCCTCCGCCTGTACAAGCGACAGTCGCCTTTCGCACCCGATAAGAGCCACATCCACCACGCCATTATGCGGATGGGCATGTCGCATGCTCAGACTACGATCATCCTGACTTCGCTCCAGGTCGGCTTCATCGTCCTTGCCATTGTGCTGAATGGCGTCACCGATGCCTATCTCATCGCCGGTATCGTCGGCCTGGCTGTACTCTTCAGCCTCTTCCTCGACCGCCTCATCCTCCGGCGCCTTGCCGGGAAAGAATCCGACGAGAATGTTTTTTCAGGGCATTAGCCAGTTTTCTAAGTCATTTGGATAGTTTTCAGGGTCCAATGTGGTTTTTTGTATTTTTGAGCGCTGCCTTCCAGTAGGCATTGGCAGTGGGCAGTAGTACGCAGTAGGCAGTTAGGGTCTCCATTTACCAGTTACTGGGAACCTAGCGTCTGCGTCTGCATCTGCATCTTATATAATGGAGATGATCGATCAGATAACAGCATTACAAAAGGAAGTTGAGTCATACAAGGCCAATGGTCCCGCGGACCTGGAGGCGTTCCGGCTTAGGTTCGTGAGCCGCAAAGGCGTGCTTGGTGAGTTGTTCGAGAAGCTGAAACAGGTTCCGCCTGAAAAAAAGAAGGACGTAGGTAAGGCATTAAACGACCTCAAGCAGACAGCCGAAGCCAAGTTCCGGGAAATGAGCGAAGCAACTGCCGTGGAAAAAACCACGACGGAAGACATCGACCTCACGCTTCCACCCGTGCCCAACCGCATCGGCAATCTTCATCCGCTTACGCTCACACGCGCACGGATCATAAAGATTTTTGAAAGACTTGGATTCAATGTTGAGGAAGGGCCGGAGATTGAAGACGACTGGCACAATTTCTCCGCGCTGAACTTTCCCGAAAATCACCCGGCGCGTGAAATGCAGGACACATTCTTCATTTCAAAAAATCCCGATATCCTGTTGCGGACGCATACCTCCAACGTTCAGATACGACTTCTGGAGAGAACAAAACCGCCCGTCCGCGCCATCATGCCCGGACGCGTGTATCGCAATGAAGCAATATCCGCCCGTGCGCACTGCTTCTTCCACCAAGTGGAAGGACTTTACATCGATCGCAACGTAGGCTTTGCCGATCTCAAACAAACGCTGTATCACTTCGCCCGCGAAATGTTCGGCAAGGACACGAAGATTCGCTTCCGCCCTTCGTTCTTCCCGTTTACAGAGCCCAGTGCTGAAATGGATATCAGCTGCCTGATCTGCAAAGGTTCTGGCTGTCCGGTATGCAAACGCACCGGCTGGGTGGAAATCGGTGGCTCGGGTATGGTACATCCCAACGTGCTGAGGAACTGCAACATCGACCCGGAAGAGTTCACAGGTTTTGCGTTCGGCATGGGCATTGAACGCATCACGATGTTGCGCTATCAAATCAACGACCTGCGCTTGTTCTCGGAAAACGACAT
>DATCLO010000078.1:0-32433 GCA_036563875.1 Cyclobacteriaceae bacterium | reverse complement strand
ACCATCAATCGCGCAGCATTTTCAGACGCAGAATCTCCGGCATCAAGGAGACGGACTACTTCCTCGTACCCTTCGAGAACTTTGTTACGTCTTTCGCCCTGCAAAAGGCGCTCAAGTTCCGCGGCAGTGTCGGAGGGGTTTGCATCACCCTGAATCAGTTCGCGTACGACCTCGCGCCCGGCGATTAGATTTACCAGCGAAATGTGAGAAACTTTCACAACGAGGCGAGCAAGAAAATACGAAAGTGGACTTGCCTTGTAAACGACCACCTGTGGAACACGAAAGAGTGCCGTTTCCAGTGTTGCCGTGCCTGACGTGACAATGGCGGCGGCAGCATGCTGCAGCAAGTCGTAGGTCTTGTTGTACACAAACTTCACGTTGCCCATCGACCGGAGTTCGCCGTAGAGCGAAGAGTCCAGATTATCGACCGCGGCCACTGCATATTGATAGGAAGGATTTCGGCGAACAACTTCCTCCATAATAGGAATGATTCGCTGAAGTTCCTGCTTACGGCTACCGGGCAAGAGCGCGACGATGGGTTTGTCGTTTGTGAGTCCTTCCCGTTCCCTGAATTGATCATCGGGAGTATGCGCACGCACCGCGTCGAGCACGGGGTTGCCGACGTAGTCGACCTCCCAATGGAATTTCCTGTAAAAATCTTTTTCGAAAGGCAGGATCACGAACATGCGATCGACATTGGCTTTCAGTTCCCACACCCGTCGCTGATACCATGCCCAGACTTTGGGAGGTATGTAGTAGAAAATTTTCAGTCCTCGTGATCGTCCGTACTTAGCGATGCGTCGATTGAAGCCGCCGTAATCGATCAGGATCACTACATCCGGATTGAACTGATCAATGTCGTCTTTGCACTTCCGGATGTAACGGGAGATCTTCCGCAGATTTCCGAGAAGTTCTGCGAGTCCCATGAACGCCATGTCGGCATAGTGAACAACAACATCAACGCCGGCATCCTTCATGTACTCACCACCAAAACCGCGAAACGTGCCTTGAGGATCTTCCTTTCTGAGGGCACGCACGAGATTGCCTCCGTGAAGGTCGCCTGATCGTTCACCAGCTACGATGTAGTACTTCATTGCCGTGCCTGGGGGTGTGCGCCTCCAAAGTACTCCACGTAGTTTCGGGGAGTCTCATACAACCTGACGGCGTGTAGTTTTCCGTAGGCCGTAATTTCTGGGAGGTGGCGCTCAAGGATGTTCCAGATCTCGATTACCAGGTTCTCACAACTCGCGAGCTTTCCCTTCATGAAATCAACGTCGAGGTTCAGGTTCTTATGGTCGAGCTTGTCGGTGACTTCTCTCCGGATCATGGTGCTCAGCTTCTTCAAATCGACAACAAATCCGGTTTCGGGATCAGGCATGCCCTTGATGGTGACGATGAGCTCAAAATTGTGGCCGTGCCAGTTTTCATTCGCACACGGTCCGAATACCTCCCTGTTCTTTTCAGGCGACCAGGAAGGATTGTACAATTTGTGGGCAGCGTTGAAATGTTCCTTGCGACTTACGTAAAGCACCTACCACTTTTTTATGCGTTCGCAAATATACGAGATAGCTCGGGATTTGAGCGTGACGGGTGAATCGAGCAGAGGCAGATGCAGGGGCGTCAACGTACGATGACGATCCTTTTCCGTATGGTCGAGTTCCTGGTTACGACGTCCAGGAAGTAAACGCCGCTGGTGAAGTTACTTGTGGGAATGATCATGCGGTCTTCGACTGCCGTACCAGAAAATACGACCTGTCCCATCGTGTTGATGATGGTTACGCTGGCAGGCAGTTGAACGGAAGGAACCTCTACGTTCAGTCCCGTAGTCGGAGTGGCCGGATTGGGATACACCCTGGTTTCTGACACCGCGACTTCCGGTTCCTCAGCAGCAGTTATGACGAAGGGTGGAGAAGGTTGATTGCATGCACCCGTCTTGATGACTACTACATAATTGCCGGGCTCACCTCCATACGCATATGAGCGTGCAGTTTCAGATTCAAGCAGCTGACCATTCTTGAACCACTGGTAGGCTTCTGCGGTAAGTTTACTGAACAACTTTTCATTGGCGATGATCACCGCGTTCTCAGGAAGATCGTTAGCGATTATAGAGACATCCCGTGTGTAGCTGACTTCCTGATTACCATCGCTCACGGTAAGCGTGACGCTGTAGGTTCCAGTATTGTTGTAGACGTGGAACGGATTCTGGGCAGTAGAAGTATTGTTACCTGAAGCCGGGTCACCAAAGTTCCACGACCAGGAAACAACATCTCCATCACTGGCATCGGTGAATTCCGTAAGCGAGCCTTCACAATTGTACTTGAATGTAAAATCAGCAAACAACGCTTCTCCACACGCACCGGGCGTCCAGTTGTCAGCGTTGGTAAGCGTACTGTTCGCTCCGGCACTTATTACAACGTCACCATTCACGTCGACACGCGTGACATCCAGAAAATCAAAGCAACGTTTGAAGCGACCATCGAAACTGAGGATCGCCGAACCTGCTCCGGTGGAACTCAGGGTAATCCGGTTACCCGAATTCGCATTGAATTCTATGGCGCTCGACAGGTTTTGCGTCGTGCCATCACCAATCGAAATAGAAGCACCCGGCTGTGCCCTGAAGGCGCCGAACGCGTTATTGCCCAGCAGCGTCACCGATCCGGCAACCGACAAGTCAGCGATGTTAGCCCCGCCGGAGATCGTTGTGTTAGCACCGGTTACGTTCACTTTTCCGTCGAAGTCGACTCCACTCCAGTTGATCGACACCGCACCGGAATTTGCCAGGTTGACTACAGATCCCGCCGAGGTTAACGTAAGCGTGGCACCGTTCAACGTTGAGGAAGTGAGACCAGAAACGGTGGAGTTCATTATGTCGAGGGTTTTGGGCCCTGCGCCCGTTGCGTTCAACACGCCGACATTCATTGTCGTGTTTCGTGCGACAAGTCCGCCGCGCTGCACATTGATCGTTCCGACGTTAATCGTTCCGCTCGCTGTCCAGGTCGCATCGTTGGCACTGTTAATCAAAATTGTGGCATTCGAAAGATTGCTGTTGGCCAGACTCAGTTGGTTCTGCGCGGAACCCGAACCGATCAGTTCAATTGTTCCTGCCGTGGAAACAGAAAAACCCGAGGAAGACACTACGAAGTTTCCATCCACTTCAAGTGTATGGCTGTTCAGCGAAAGGGATGCCGCCGTCTTTGCAAGCCAGGTAAGAGAAGCGCATGCGGCGTCGGCCGTAAGCGCAATGCTTTGGTTCGCGGCGGAGAACGAATTCTCATCGATCACCACCCGGCTATTGGCATCAGGGACCTGGTTTGCCGGTGCCCCGCCGGAGCTCAGCGACCACTTCGTTGGATCGTTCCAGTTGCCGGAGTTTCCGACCCAGTAATACGCCGTTTTAGGATCGTTGATGGGTGTGAACGTGAGAATCAGAGAGTAGTCCTGCTTCCCGTTCACCAACGTGCCCTTATGCTTAACCTCAAGCGTGTATGCACGCGGTTCGGGCTGATCGAATTCGATTTTTTCAACATTGTCGCGCGAGTTATTACCTCTTACAGCGGGGCTGGTTGGATTCGCCGGATTCAATGTCCACGGCAATACTTCATTGCCACCCGAGTCGAAAATCCGGATGTCGAGATCATTCACCAGCATACGCGTCGTAGGGTCAAGCTGCGGCGCCACGGGTGTTCCGGGGGGATCAGTCCAAACGATAGTTGCCGTGACTTTGGTGTTGGCTTGTGGCTCAAAGGTGAACGTAAACACGTCGTTGTTGTTCAGGGTATTTTCCAGAATCACGGTACTTTCCTGATCCTGCGCCAGCAACACTTCAGCGGCAGCGCCCACATCGAGGAGGCCCCAACCAAATTGATAATCTGGGCCGGGGTTAAGTCCAGCCTCGCGTGCGGTATGAATGGCCAACGCCTTTAGTGTCGCCGCTTTCATATAGTTGCCAGCGTGTAGGTCGCTGTAAAGTTCCTGCAACAAAGCCAGCGAACCGGTCGCATTTGGGGCCGCCATGGATGTACCCTGGGCAAAGCTGTAGGTATCCTGCCCGGACGAGGTCACACCGGTAGAAAAGATCGAGACACCAGCAGCAACCAGGTCAGGTTTGATCCGACCGTCGTCTGTTGGACCCCAACTACTGAACGGGGACATTACCACACTGGATGGGCCGGTGTAGTTGGTAACTTTGAGAACGGCGCCAACCGTGATGTTGTTTTTTGCAGAACCTTCGGGACCGATACTGTCAAATCCTGTTCCGCCATTTCCGTCGGCCGGAGCAGGATGCGTTCCATCGCCCGTGTCTGACCTATCGTTACCCGCCGCCCACACAATGGTGTAGTATGGCGCGTTGAATGCAATCAAGTCAATGGTTCGCGACTTGCTTGTGTAAAAACCAAAACGATAATCTTCCAGCGTACTGATAGAGCTGTTTCCAGCCCATGACCAACCATTATCGCCCTGAACGTAACCCAACACAATGCCATAAGAGTGGTTGGAGAACAACAGCGACGTCTGATCAGGTTTAGCCAAGGCAGCCATTTCTGCCTCATCGCTCAGAAAATCCCATGCGGACAATGATGCTTTCGGCGCCATGCCTTTGGCAGCTGCGTTGAGGCCAGCCGCCGCGAGAGTACCCGCGACGTGAGTGGAGTGGTCCGATAATTCCAGGCTCTGATTCGCGATTATCCGGTTTGAAAATTCGGCATGATCCTTAATCCGACCAGAATCCCACATCCCAATGACAATGCCCTCCCCTTCCAGGTTAAGTCCTAATGGTCCTCCCGCTCTTAATTCATTTACACCCGTAGTGATCGCAGCACCAGCATTAAAGGTTGTGATATAAATCGGGAGACCTGACAGGTCGTCAACGCCTACCATGAATACATCATTGCCTTTTGCATCGCGAAACTGCATAGGCAGGTTGTGAGCAGCCGCGTATTCCCGAGCCTTTTCCAGTTGGCTAAGCTGGTAGTCGCGGCGTTCGGCAGCAAGTTCCGTGAGTACACGCTGCGCGTGCTGAGCCTTTGCACAAAACGTTGTCAGCAACATCGCGGCCAACCCCAATGCTCCCCATCTGAAAACTGTTGCCTTCATGCCGTCGCCTCGTGAACTACTTTTTATAAATGAATTTGTATTTGCCGAACGTCCCAACCGATACATTCAATTCAAGCTCCATCGTGAGGATACCGGACTCAGGATCGAACACACCCGAGCCTACAGGGGTTACCCTCAGCGCGCCCTGTTCTTCGTCTACATAGACTATGTCATGATCCGTAATGGTTACCTCCCGGGGGCAGGCATCAAGTCGCAGCTTTAGCGTTGATCCTTCTATAAACCAGAAATCGGAAATGATAATGCCTTTCGGGTCGTTGGGATCAATGGAAATGGTTACTGGCTCTGTAATTGTCGGTTGGTCAGTTTCTCCTTCTTCAACAAGGAGGTCGTAGGTTTCCGTGACACTGCCGTTCTGATCTGTGACAATAAAGCCTCGGTCAAGCGGGCAGTCGTCGTCGATGATCTTTACGGTGGTAGTGGCGTTCAGCCGGTCGGGTCCGGGGAATCCGATGGTATAGTTGGAGTTACTAACAGAAATGATTGTAAGTTCTACGATCTTTTCACCATCCATGAATGGATTGTCTTCCGGCTCAAAAATGATTGCTCCGGAATTTTCACCTCCGGGAATGGTAAGTGTCCCTTCATTCTCGATAGTATAAAGGTCAACCGCAGCGTCATTGGGTTTGACGGTGTACTGAATCGTAACAGGTCCGAGTGGTCTGACCCCACCAATATTTACAATTATCGGTACTTCCCCTTCCTCCTCACGGACATTCATCTCACGTTGCTCGAAATGCACGAACTCAGGTCCCTCATATGCCGGCGGCTCGTACGTCTCACATGACGCTACGATCAGCACGAACGCCAGGATTCCCGCTTTACACCACTTCGATATCGCTCTGTCAATTTTCATCGTAACCAGGATTCTGAACCATGTTTGCATTTCCAGAAAATTCTGCCTGAGGTATCGGCAAGGTGAATCGATAATCATCCGCCTCGAGTTCACATTGCGTAGCAGAACAATCGGACCCGCGCACAATAGGAAGTCTCCTCCTCTTAAGGTCATGCCAGCGATGCCCTTCAAATGCCAATTCTCTCCGGCGCTCTATCATAATTGCATTCATCAGCGCAGCGCCTGACTCATTGCCGTCTGTCGCAGGATTAAACGTTGCAATACGGGCCACGCGAACAGCGTTCAAGTCGTTGCGCGCCGCCGTCTGATCCTGTAATTCGAAATTGGCCTCCGCACGGATCAGGTACATTTCGGACAGGCGCAGGATTTTGATGTCAGCCAACCCGTCGATGGGAGGACGTTGATCCAGGGGATAATCCAGGGGTGCACCGCGATACTTGGTGACAACGTTGTCCGGATCACCAGGCTGACGTATTCCAATAAACGACTTGAGACGGACGTCATTTACCGGATCATAAGTGTCAATCAGATCCTGCGTGGGGTTAAACGAGACAATGTCGTTGCTCTGGCTCCAGTAGTTCTGCCCGATTGCCGCATTGTTTTGTAGCATCACCAGCTTGAAGATCACTTCGTTGTTCAACTCGGCTGTCGTCCAGATGTTCCTGTAGAGATCGCCAGTTGCCAATGTCCACGCACCTGAACTGATAACCTCCGTTGCGTACTGTTTGGCTGCTGCCCAATCCTGCCTGTAAAGCGACACTCTTGCAAGCAGCGCTGTAGCCACCAGCGGCGTAGCGCGGTACGGACCAATTCCGGTCTCGACCATAAGATCGCGCGCGTTAAGCAGATCCTGAGTGACCTGATCATATACCATAGCCACTGTATTGCGCGCCGGTTGGCCAATCATCGATTGCGTCATGACGGGCACGCCGAGATGACTTGCATCCGGAGTTGCGTCATACGGCTGCGCAAAGTAGCGTACGAGGTCAAAGTGCGCGAGAGCGCGAATGAAGAGTGCCTGGCCCTTGATGGAGTTCTTCGCAGATTGCGATCCTTCCACCGCATCTATTTTTCCGATGACGATGTTCGCGCGATTGATGACGGAGTACAACTGCGTCCACAATGCCAGGGGCTCGCCCGTGCTCGCGTTAAAAGTGTAGCTGTGCATCTGCACGCCTTCTCCGAGATTTTCAGAAGAACGTCGCAGGTCATCCGACATGCGATCGGCCACAACGATGTAGGCGCCACCGTAATACGCTCCTGATGTCAGACCACTGTAACATCCATTGAGGGCCTGACGGAAATCGTCGAGACTTACCAAAGCGTTCTCATCGGTAAGGTCGTCGGTCGGTGTCAGTTCCAGAAAATCTTCGCAGGAACTCAGCCCGATTACAAGGCAAATGGCAAACGCCCAAATGTTTTTCATCCCTGCCATATCATTAAAATCCTATATCAATACCACCTGTGAAAACCCGAGGCACAGGGTATTGCGATAACGAAACACTTCCTGCGTCTTCGGGGTCGAAACCTGAATACTCCGTAAACGTGTACAGATTCTGAGCCTGGAAGTAGATCTTCACCGACTTAAGCTTCGTTCGTGTGATCAGCTTTTGCGGGAGGAAGTACGCCAGGCTAACGTTCCTTAAACGGACGAAAGATGCGTCCTCCAAATCCTGACTGGAGAACTCGCGTTGCGCCGTCACGCGCGGCACATTCGTAATGTCCCCCGGATTTCGCCAGGCGCGCAATTGCTCAACCGATTGATTGAACTGCCCGAAGTTGAGCGGATTGTTATTGAAGAACCGCTGGTTGTTCAGCAGTACATTGCCATGCTGGAACGAAAAGAACACCGACAATTCAATACCCCTGTACGTAAAGGTGTTCGTCAACCCTCCAAATCTTGGCGGGTCCCAGGTTCCGAATTTTGCTACCGCGTCATCCGCATTGTAAACGTTGGTGATGTTGCCATTCTTGTCGCGATACAGGGGGTCTCCGTTCGCAGGATTTACACCGGCCCATTCAACCATGGCAAACGAGCCAAGGGGAAGGCCTTCGCGAAATCCTGTCTCACGAGTGGCATCGGTTTCAAAGTCCAGCTTTACTATCTCGTTATCATTGAACGTGACGTTTATGTCAGTAGACCATGTAAAGTCCCTCCTGACAATGTTGCGTGTGTGGAGGCTAACTTCAACACCACGGTTCCTCATGTCACCTGCGTTGAGGTTAAGAGTTGTAAAACCTGATGTACGCGACAATGGCGTGTCGATGAACATCTCCGTGGTAAGCTTATTGTAAAAGTCGATCGTACCGCTAATTCGCTGGTCGAGCACAGAGAAATCAAGTCCGACGTCAAACGTCGCTGTTTGCTCCCACTGCAGGTCGGGGTTGGCCGGCTGCACCGGGGCGATGCCCTGCTGACCTGCATAACTAAATCCAGAGCCGTAGAGCGCAAGCGACTGGAAGTCGCCAATGCCAGTTTGTCGGCCTTGTGTACCATAACTGGCGCGGAGCTTGAGATCGTTGATAAACGGAAACTGGGATATGAAATCCTCAACCATGAGATTCCAGCTTGCTCCGACGGAATAGAAGTTGGCGTACCGCTTGTTCTTTCCGAAGCGTGAGGAACCGTCGCGGCGCACATTGAAGCTCACCGTGAACCGGTCTCGAAACGCATAAAGGCCATCAATGAAAAGGGAGAACAGTGCATTATCGGTGTTAAAACCTCCCACCTCCGCGATGAAATTGTTGGTCGGCGTTCCCTGTGTAATCGCGGCAGCTGAACCCAGTTTGTCGTTTAGGCCGTAACCATTGAAGCTAAAGCCGCCAGTGTTGCCGCGCGTAATTTCCTGTCCCAGGAGGAGGCGAAGGTTGTGATCTTGCTTGATATTAAATGCGTATTGCAGCGTAGTTGTGCCGACAATAGAAGCGAACCGGTTGTAGCCGCGGGTAAGCACGCCTTGCTCGCCATTTATACCCGATTGATTTGGAGCACCCGCATTAATGCGGAAGTCATCCAACGTTTCGCTGAAGTCGATACCCCAATTTGTCTTTGCGACAAGTCCGGGAATAATTTCATACCTCAGGTAAGCGCCGGAAACGATCTTGAGTTGTTCCAGGCGGTTGTAGCTTTGCTCCATCTGTTCGACAAGGTTGAAACCCGTCGGGCCATCTTCGAATTCCCCGGTATTGGGATCCTTTACACGTGTATAAGGATTGGCAATGAACGCGTAAAGCACCGGGTTGTTTACGTTGTTGCCTGTTTCCGTCGGGAGGAAATTTGTTTTGGTATATCCGATTGAGTTGCTGATACCAAAACTGAACTTCTCTGTCGCGTAGTGATCAAAATTGAAACGCAACGAATAGCGTTGCAGATCGGACTCTTTGATAATACCTTCCTCCGTGCGATAGTTTGCGCTGAGGTAAAAATTTGAACGATCAGTGCCTCCGGAAGCACTGATCTCGTGGCTCTGGGTGATGCCGTTTCTGAAAAAGACGTCGGTCCAATCAGTATTGATCCGGGCGAGTTCTGCAATCTGCTGTTCCTTTTCAGATGAAGAAAGACTTCCATCCTGTAGTATTCGTCCCACTTCACCCTGGTAAAGTCCAAATTCGGCCATCAGCCGCTCGAACTGGATCTTTTGGGCGGTGTTCATCATATCAAACTTCGCATTGGTGCGCGTGGTGATTCCATACTGGGCGTTGTAGTGCATGCTAATTCCCTCCCGCCCACGCTTGGTCGTGATTACAATCACCCCATTGGCGCCACGCGTTCCATAAAGTGAGGATGAGGACGCATCCTTAAGAATATTAATTGACTCAATGTCATTCGCATTCAATGCCGCAAAATCACCCGCCGAAATCGGAACACCGTCCATAATATAAAGCGGTGTGTTACTCGCCACAGAGCTGAGTCCACGAATGCGCACAAAGGCTGGTGTTCCGGGTTGACCGGAATTCGCAGTCACCATCACTCCAGCTGCGCGACCTTGTAGCATTTGATCCAGCGTTGCCACTGGTACATTCTCTATTAAGTCAGATCCGACCTGCGCAACCGAGCCTGTGTATTTCCTTTTATCCTGTGGATCGCCGTAGCCGGTAACAACTACTTCCTCCAATTGCCGTGTATCCACCGCGAGTTGAACATCTACGACGTTGCCCGGACCAATCTCGAGAGCCTGTGTAATGAATCCCACAAACGAGAATACCAGAACTCCTCCCTCCTGCGGTACCAGAATCGAATATCTTCCGTTGACGTCGGTGATAGATCCTATTGACGTTCCCTGAAGCAAAACGTTGACGCCGGGTAAAGGACTGCCATCCTCCTGCGAAGTGACCGTTCCCGTCACGGTGCGTTGCTGCGCCTGGAGAACAATCGAAAGGAGAGAGAATATTATGGTGGGAAACAGCGGTAGAATTCTCCTCATACGGTCCGGTTTGATGGCATCATCGACGGTAAAATATCGCCAAAAAAGCCCTGAATGCAATCTACCCTACAAACAAAATTACCCTAAAGTTGCCGCAAACGCGTTAGGGCAATATCCTGAACTCAATGCGCCGATTAAGCTGCCTGCCTTCCTCGGTCGCATTATCACCAACCGGACGGTCCGGTCCATAGCCTTTCGTCTTAAGGCGTGCAGGGTCTACGCCGTTGTCAGAAAGGTACGTGAATACCGCTTGCGCTCTCCGCTCAGACAACTGTCGATTATACGGATCTGACCCGACGTTGTCTGTATGTCCACCAATCTCCACGCGAATTTCCGGATTGTCCTGGAGAAAACGGATCACCTTGTGAAGCTCGGTCCTGGACTTTTCCTTCAGGTCATAGCGGTCAGTATCAAAAAACACGTTTTTCAACACTGACACGGATCCTGCTTCAGCCCGGTCAAGTTGAACATTCAGCAGAATGGGTTCGAAATCCTCAACATCCGAATAGTTGAAATTCAAACTTTGAAACAGGTATCCTTTCTTACTTACATACAGCGCATACTCGGAGCCCTGCGTGAGGACGATGAGGTATTCTCCCGTCACGCTATCTGAAACAACGACAGACTCACGCTGATTGGTATTGATGTCCACCAATTCTATGTCGGCCGCCAGGGGCTTTCCCGTCTGGCGGTCCGTGACAATGCCCGTCACATAGTTGCTGCGGAACCGGAGCCGAGCCTCTTCGGGGATTGTAATCTCCATGATCCGGCTCGATGCGCCGGCGTCTTCCTGAACATAATACCCTTTCGTTCCGTCAGCGGTTATGTACAAGGAGAACTGGTCCTCATGATCATTAATAGGAGCTTCCAGATTTTTTGGTTCCGACCAACCGCCAGCAGTTTTTTCAACGTAATAGATATCGTATCCGCCATAACCCGGCAGACCATTTGTCGCAAAGTAAAGTGTTCTGTTGTTGGCATGAATGAAGGGTGATATCTCATCGAATGCCGTGTTAATGCTCTTGCCCGCGTTAACGGCTTTCGTCCATTGGTTGTTCTCATCAAGATGCGACACCCAAATGTCACGACGTCCGTAACCTCCTGATCGGTCCGAGACGAAATACAACGTCCGGCCATCCGCAGAAAGCGAAGGTTGTGATTCCCAGTCTGATGAGTTCACGTTAGGTCCAAGATTCTGGGGCTTACTCCACGTGTCTCCTACTTTTTCACTTTGAAACAAATCACAGCTTCCGTATCCCGGTCGTCCAAGGCATGAGGTAAAGATTAACTTCCGACCATCGGCGGAAATGGTGCACGTTCCTTCATTCCATTGCGAATTGATGTTATCAGAGATTGACACAGGAGCCTGCCATCTTCCCTGAGCATCCTTTCGCGATACGACAAGGTCTTCATCGTCGTCGCCTGAAGTCCCCAAACGTCGCGTGAAGATCAATTCCTGTTGGTCGGCCGTAAGTACAGGGAAATACTGTAGCGGAAAGGCGTTGACGGTATCACTCAGTTGCCGCTGTTTGAAATTTAGTTTTGCAGGACGTGCCGATGATGCAAACTCAACGCTCTTCAGCAACGTCATCGCTCGGTTCACCTTTTGTTGGTTACGCTTCTCTACGGCAATAAACTTGCGAAGCATTTCCCCCGCCTTTGCGTAGTTGCCGGTAGCCAGGTACGCCTCGCCAAGATCGAACCAATACACCTTTTGGCGGTTTGGGTCTTGCGTAAGCGACAAGCCTTTTTCGAAGTCGGCAATAGCGCGATTGTATTCCTTTCGAGTGAAATAGACTAATCCCCGGCGATAATATGCTTCAGCGAAGTTTTTGTCCTTTTCAATAGCCTGGTCCAGCAGCCGGATGGCGGTTTCGTGCTGCCCGCGAACACGATAGTTATCCGCCTCCGTGTATAATTCGATGGCCTTCTTCGAACGCGTGCTCAGGGGTTGCTGGGCATAGAGCGAAGAGGCTGCGACCGACACAGCAAAAAGTAGGATGACCGCCCGATTCATTCCTCAAAGCTACTAAAACTGCCAAACAATGTTGCTCACAGGTTGCTCAGGAGCCTCAAACCCAATCATGGCATTGATCAGCCTAAAGGATTCGAACGATAAGACATCCTCCTTTCTTATCACAATTGGCTGGATTTTTCCCGAGTCGATGAGGAATTGGCGTTGCGTTCCCGGAAGAAGCGGATTTGCGGGCGTAAACCATTTATCATTATGGCGGAATGCGATGTTCGCGATAGAGCTGTCGGTAATTTCATCATTCCTGACAATCAGGATATCATCACAGGTACCTCGCGACGCAAACCAGCGTTCGATCGCACTGCGGTCGCGAAATTTGTGAGAATAGGCAATTGAATCATCACGCACGGCAAGAAGGGTTTCAACGCGCCGTGGTGTATACGGAGTCAATTCGACGTTCGTGTTGATCGCATCATACTCGATACGGCATTTCCACCATCCAGATGACGGAACTGTTACCGACTCAAGAAGTCGGGCGAGGTTGTGCGGGTCACGATCAAACAACGATCGAAAGGCGTGATCAACGCGTCGCTGGTGGTATTCCAGGTTATGAAACACACCGTCCTGACACCGTATCGTTTCAATCAACAGGGACATACACCTTGTCTATCGCTTCCTGGTACTCGGCTTCCGGTGCGCTTTGCGTCGTGATACCGCCACCGCTACGGTATATCCAACCATCATCACTTCGTTCGATATACCGGATCATCACACCACTATCGAGGCGTTCGCCGTCGAAATATCCAAATACGCCGGTAAAGTATCCGCGTTCATCTACTTCTGCTTCCCGAATCACTTCCAGCGTACGGGCCTTCGGTGCACCGCTCACCGAACCTGCGGGAAGAAGCGCCACAAGAATTTCTCCGAGACGCGAACGATAGTCGTCTGGCAATCGACCCGCCACTTCCGAACTCACCTGCAAAAGGTTTTTTCCGCTTGTTCTGATTTCCTCGACATATCGAAACCTCGGAACCCTGACGTTTGTCGCAACCTGACTCAAATCATTTCGGATCAGGTCCACGATCGTCACGTGCTCGGCGAGCTCTTTCTTGTCCGACAGGATCCTTTCACGCGCGTTTGGTATGCTCGCGTCTATCGTGCCCTTCATCGGGAAGGATCTGATGATCCCTTCGTCGATCGTAACAAACGTTTCGGGGGAAAAAACGAGGAATAGATTTTTAAACAGGAGCCTATATTTCGCCCGACAGACGTGGAATAACTCGTCCAGCGAACAAGGTAATTCTATTTTCGTTGGTATCGTGAGGTTCGTCAGGTAGGTGTCGCCATAATTCAGATGACGCAGCACTTTATCATATTTTTCCCGATAGACGTGCTCAGGGATTGGATACTTCTGAAGGAAAACGCTTGCAGGAAGAATGGATGGAACCTGTGCCCCTGCGTTTGAAAAGCCGTTAATGTTGTAAAGAATATCGCTGGCATCTACTCTTGAAAGGGCGAGTGCGAGTGGTTTTTTCAATTCAAAGTCCGTCACGAAAAGAAAAGGAACGCTGCGCCTCCCCAGCTCGTTTACGACAGCAATGAATTCAGACACAATTCCGTTACCGGATGTCACGGTATGTTCATGTACTTGTGAATCTGGAGCGAGATACTCCATTCCGGATGTTGTTGAACGTAGCGCACGATCAGGGGCAGCATTTCCCTTTCCCGCGACCATTCCGGCTGAAGGAAAAGCTTACACGATGCATTGACGCGGGCTGCATGCTCTTCCGCCCAATCGAAATCGCTCTTGTTATAAACGATAATCTTTAGTTCATCAGCCTGACCGAACACTGAACGTTCTGGCGCCTTGAATTTCTTCGGCGACAAACACACCCAATCCCACGTACCCGTCAAAGCATAGGCACCTGAAGTTTCAATGTGCGTACGCAAACCTCTTTCCTTCAATTGCGCTGTCAACGCTCCGAGATCATACATCGCCGGCTCGCCACCGGTAACGACGACAATCCGCGTTCCGCTCGCCGCCGCGTTGGAAACCATCTGATCAATACTTACCGCAGGATGTTTGCTGGCATCCCACGATTCCTGCACGTCGCACCATACGCAGCCAACGTCACATCCACCCAGACGTATAAACCATGCCGCCTGTCCCTGATAGTAACCTTCACCCTGGATGGAATAGAATTCCTCCATCAGCGGTAAGGTGTCAGCATCGTTTGCCTTTGATGAAGGCATGATTTCAATATCGTTTGGATAATGCGTCAAGGGCAAACAAACTCAGGGATTCCTCAACTCGGTTGCCCGAAGCGTGTTCAGCAACAATGACGCGATCGTCATAGGCCCAACGCCACCGGGTGTAGGTGTTATGTACGAACACTTCGGCGCCACGTTCTTGAAGTCCACATCGCCAAGTATCGCCCAGCCTTTCGGATATTGCGGACCTTCAACGCGTGTAGTGCCAATGTCAATAACAACGGCACCTTCCTTTACCATGTCGGCCGTAATCAGTCCAGGCTTACCTACAGCGACGAGAAGTATGTCCGCGGCACGCGTGTGGGCGGCCAGGTCCTTCGTGTACTTGTGACAGATCGTGACTGTTGCCCTGCCCATGTGCGTAAGCATCATGCTCAATGGTGCGCCCGCGATACGACTGGCACCCACGACCACCGCATGTTTGCCTTCCGTCTCGATGTTGTAACGACGAAGCAGTTCCATTACACCAAAGGATGTGGCGGGCATGAGCAACGGATTCTTCGATATAATGCTTCCGAAATTCTGATTGGTAAACCCATCAACGTCCTTGTCGGGACGGATCATCTCCGTGATCTTCTCTACAGAAATATGTTCCGGCAAAGGAAGTTGCACGATAAAGCCGTCCACATCGTCATCATTGTTGACATGATCGATGTGCTTCATCAGCTTCTCTTCGCTGATCGTATCAGCAAACCGCATCATGGTGTAGTGAAAGCCTACCGACTTGCATGCTTTAACTTTGTTATCTACATAGGTCTGGCTCGCACCATCGTCGCCAACCAGGATGATAGCCAGGTGGGGGACTTTCTTACCCTGAGCCTTCCGCTCCTCAACCCGGAGCATGATCTCATTCTTGATGTCCGCAGAAATTTTTTTGCCGTCAATCCTGGTGTAGGTAGCAGATGTTACCATAATGCTTATTTACAAATAAATATACTAGTCTATTTTCAGGACAGCCATAAAGGCTTCCTGAGGAATTTCAACATTGCCGACCTGGCGCATGCGCTTCTTACCCTTCTTTTGTTTCTCCAGGAGCTTTCGCTTCCGCGATATGTCACCGCCATAACACTTTGCCAACACATTCTTTCGCAGCGCCTTCACGGTTTCGCGCGCGATAACTTTCTGTCCGATAGCAGCCTGGATTGCAATCTCGAACATCTGTCTGGGGATGAGGTCCTTCAGCTTTTCGCAAAGTTTCCTTCCCCAGTCGTATGCCTTGGAGCGGTGTACGATGGCTGACAATGCATCCACCCTGTCGCCATTTAGCATTACGTCGAGTTTCACCATGTCGGATTCGCGGAAGCCGATGAGGTGATAATCCAGCGATGCATATCCGCGTGAGATCGTCTTCAGCTTGTCGAAGAAGTCGAAGACAATTTCCGACAGCGGCATTTCAAAACTCAGCTCCACTCTGTCAGTAGTGAGGTAATGCTGGTTCTTGAGAATGCCTCGCTTGTCCATACACAGTCCCATGATAGGACCGATGTATTCCGACTTTGTGATGATCTGCGCCAGTATGAATGGTTCTTCAATGTGATCCATCCGCGTAGGGTCGGGCATTTCCGACGGAGCGTTGATAAGCTTAACCGATCCGTCAGTCATCAATGCGCGGAACTGGACCGAAGGCACGGTTGTGATTACCGTCATGCCAAACTCGCGTTCGAGTCGCTCCTGGATGATTTCCATGTGAAGCATGCCGAGGAACCCGCAACGGAACCCAAATCCGAGTGCTGCCGAAGTCTCCGGTTCCCAAACAAGCGACGCGTCGTTGAGCTGAAGTTTCTCCATCGAAGCGCGCAGTTCTTCAAACTCCGACGTGTCGACCGGATAAATACCCGCGAAGACCATGGGCTTCACGTTCTCAAAACCTTTGATGGGCTCACCCGGACGATCAACGTGCGTGATGGTATCTCCGACCTTCACTTCACTTGCGACCTTGATTCCGGAGATCAGATAACCAACATTACCTGCGCTGATCTCATCAACCGGTTGTTGTTGTAATTTGAGTATGCCTATCTCGTCAGCGTCATACACGCGCTTGGTCGCGACGAATTGAACCACATCACGCGTGCGTATAGTACCATTGAACACCCGGAAATAAACCTCCACACCCCGAAAGGAGTTGTACACTGAATCGAAGATCATCGCCTGGAGCGGCGCATTGGGATCGCCCTTTGGGGGCGGGATGCGGTCAACGACTGCATCGAGAATTTCGCGAATGCCAATTCCCTCTTTGGCGCTTGCCGCGATGATGTCCTCGCGTTTACAGCCAATGAGGTCGACAATCTGCTCCGCCACGGCGTCGGGGTTAGCGTGGGGCAGGTCGATCTTGTTCATGACCGGAATAATTTCCAGGTCGTGCTCCAACGCCAGGTACAGGTTGGAGATGGTCTGTGCCTCGATGCCCTGACTGGCATCGACAATCAGGAGGGCGCCCTCGCATGCGGCAATGGCACGGGACACTTCATAGGAAAAGTCCACGTGACCGGGGGTGTCGATAAGGTTGAGGATGTAGGTCTTGTCGTCGCGTCGATAGTTCATCTGGATCGCGTGGGCCTTGATGGTAATCCCCTTTTCGCGTTCCAGATCCATATTGTCGAGCACCTGGTCCTGCATTTCGCGCGCGCTGAGCGTGCCAGTATATTCCAGCAGGCGGTCTGCCAGCGTACTCTTGCCGTGGTCGATGTGGGCGATAATGCAGAAATTGCGGATGTTTTCCATACCCCGTCCTACTCCTCAGGATTTAAGAACTGCAAAAGTAGATATTATTTGCCGATCATGAGGGGATGAAATAGCCCATTTTGGACCGTTCTCTAAGGATTTTTGGGCAGAATTCCGCGCTTATAAACAACCCCGTTCTTCATGACGAAGACGACCTGTTCCAGGACGCGGATATTGTCCAGCGGGTTGCCATTGACGGCTATGATGTCGGCATATTTTCCGGGTTCGAGGGTTCCGAGGTCGTCCGCCACTCCCAGGATCGTGGCGTTAGTGATGGTCGCCGAACGGATCGCTTCGGCGGGCGGCATGCCGGCTTCTACCATATAGCCAAACTCCTTCGCGTTTTGACCGTGGGGACCAACCCCGCTGTCCGTGCCAAACGCAATCTTTACCCCACGCTTGTATGCCCGCGCAAAGGTTCGCTGAATCCGTGGTCCAACTTCGAGCGCCTTGGGCACCACCAACGGATGGAAGTATCCTTCTTCCTTAGCCTTTTCGGCAACAAACTGTCCCGCCGATATTGTCGGCACATAGTAGGTTCCTTTTTGCACCATAAGGTCCATGATGTCGTCAGTCATCATGGTGCCGTGTTCAATAGTAGTGACCCCCGCACGCACTGCGCGTCGCATTCCCTCGGCGCCATGGGCATGTGCAGCGACATGCATGCCGTAATCGCGAGCCGTCTCCACGATGGCCTGGAGTTCAGCATCCGTAAACTGGGGACCCGATCCATCCTTTGCCAGGCTAAGTACTCCTCCTGTGGCCGTGATCTTAATTAAGTCTGCGCCATCCTTGTACCGCTGACGAACCGCCTTCCTTGCATCATCGGGACCGTTAATCACACCTTGTGCAGGTCCGGGGTCGCCCATCAAGTCCTTCCGAAAGGCGTTGGTTGGATCTGCATGTCCACCTGTGGTCGCAATGGATTTACCGGCAGAAAATATGCGCGGGCCTTCAATCAGTCCGCGGTTGATGGCATTGCGAAGGGCAGTGTTGACGCCTGATCCTCCCAGATCACGTACGGTGGTGAAACCTGCAAGCAAGGTTCTTTTGGCAAACAACGCTGATTGGAAGGCAACGTCCTCAGGATTGAGTGTGAATATGTCCAGTTCGTCGTCTTCATGCGTTTCGCCTTCGAGGTGAACATGCATGTCGATGAGACCAGGAAGAACGGTCAGACTTTTCAGATCGATAACGCTGTCGCCGGACGAAGGCGACACATACCCGCGTTCAACAGCTGCAATGGAATCGCCCTGAACGACGATCGTTCTCTCCGGCAGCAGTCTCCCCGCTTTAACGTCGTATAGGTTACCGCAGTGAAGCAACGTGCGCTGTGCAGTTGCGGAGTACCCTCCGAAGAAAAGTAAAAGGAAGCACGCAAGTCGGATCATTTAGTCAGGTATTTCTTGGTTTCTGCTTCGAGCTGTTGCTTTTCGCTGTCGTCCATCTCGCGTGCTTTCACATTCAGCATCAGATCAAACAATACTTCTTTCCGGTAGCCAAGTTTTTCTGCTATGGTCGAACAAAACAGGAGTTCTTCGCGATACATTTTCTCGTCGATCTTCATGAGCTGAATGAGGTGGAAAAGGAAGTCGAACTTTTCCGAGTCGCTCAGGTTGGCAGGGACCACAATGTCATGCCTGCGATTCACGATTTCTTCCAATTCATTGGCCGGCACACCATTAGCCAGCCCGATGTTAATGATGTAACTCTTTTCCCGGTCGGCTATCGTCCCATCGATAGCCGCCAGGCTCACCAACAACTTTATCTTCTCTATTGCAGTCATAGCCTTTTTTTGCACCTCGGAAATTGTAAAATCCCCGCTGATATTCCAACAGATGAACTCACACACGGGCCGTTTGTTGTATTGAATAGTGCCGGCGTGTTCGGCAAAACCATAATTTTGGCAATGAACTTCCTGGCCCATCTGTATCTTTCCGGCAACGATCCCGAGATCATGGTGGGCAATTTTATTGGCGATTTTGTGAAGGGAAGGAACCTCAGAGAACGGTTTCGACCCGGCATTGCCGCGGGTATCGAATTGCATCGAGCTATAGACGACTTCACCGATGCGCATCCCGTCGTGGATCGCAGCAAGCAACGACTCCGTCCGGAGCTTCGGCATTATTCGCCGGTGGTGGCCGATATGTTTTACGATCATTTTCTGGCGGCAAACTGGCACCGTTACCATGTCGAGCCGCTCCCATTATATGCCGCCAGCGTGTACCGGTTGCTCGAGTCGTATCGCGATGTGCTTCCCGACGGGGTAAAGGCTATGCTACCCCACATGGTGCGCGGCAACTGGCTTGTGAGCTATGCCCGCATCGACGGCATTCAGCGCGCGCTGAACGGTATGGCGGCGCGCACACCCTTTGAGTCGGGTATGGAAACCGCTACTCAGTTGCTTCGTAAGCATTACAATAGTTTTAAGGAAGAATTCACAGAGTTCTTTCCTGAACTGGCGCGGTTCGCTCAGGAATTCCGCGCTCCGTAGGTGCGCAATGTTGTAGAGTTGAGAATGACAAAAAATGATAAAGGAGACTATTCCAATGGAAAATGATCCGGAACTTGATGGCAAATACCTGGGAACGATCTCAGGCGACTTCGTAAAAGTTTGTGATAATCTTAAGGAAGCTTCGTACCAGATCAGGCGTCGTGGTTTCGATTACCCGATATTCCCCATGTGCAAAGAAGAACAACCGGTGGGGCTGATACTTATCGAGAGGGAATCAATGGGGAACAATTGGAATTATTATGCTTCATTCCTTGATGAGTTCGTTCAGCGCGGATTGGTTGAGGAAATGTTTCGCCAAAATTTCATCGATACATACAAAGATCCGGATGAGTATTGTTGTCTCTTCGTAATCGATCGCGCGTTAACGCGCTTTCTGTATATTCCCTATCCAGAAGACTGAGGATTAGCGATTAGCGATTAGCGATTTGCGATTTGAGGGACTGTCAAATCACAAATCGCAAATCGCTAATCGCTAATCTAAAATCCAAAGTGATTCCATCCTTGTGCCTTCAACGGCACCACGGTCCCCTGCTTTGATATCATCACATTCTGGTTCTTATCTTCATGCACGTACCCGATGAAATGGATGTCGGGATGCAGTCGGATTTTTTCATAATCGCTGGGAGAAATAGTGAAAAGGAGTTCGTAGTCTTCCCCACCATTCAATGCGCATGTGATGGGATCGAGTTTGAATTCGAGCGCGGTATCATAAGCCAGGTTATCGATCGGTATCTTGTCTTCAAAGACCCGGATGCCAACACCCGAATTCTTGCTGAGGTGAAGAAGCTCTGAGGCTAGACCATCGGAGACGTCGATCATTGACGTGGGCACCACGCCTTTCTCCGCCATTTCAAACACGATGTCGGTACGGGCTTCGGGTTTAAGCGTGCGACCGACGAGGTATTCGTATTTATCAAGCGCAGGCTGCATGTCGGGGTTCGCCAAAAACACCTGCTTTTCTCGTTCCAGTACCTGAAGACCAAGATAAGCAGCACCCAGGTCGCCAGTGACACAAATAATATCCGACTTGCGCGCGCCGCTACGATAGGCAACCTTGTCTTTATCCGCGCGACCCAGGGCCGTCACGGAAATCACAAGACCTACTCTTGACGACGTGGTATCGCCGCCGACGAGGTCGACACCATAATTGTCACACGCCGCCTTGATTCCGGCGTAGAGTTCGTCAACAGCCTCTACGGAGAACCGGTTGCTGAGGCCAATGCTCACCGTTACCTGCTCCGCCTTTCCGTTCATCGCGGCGATGTCGGAGACGTTGACCGCCACAGCCTTGTACCCTACATGACGGAGGGGTGCGTAGGCCAGGTCGAAATGGATGCCTTCGAGCAGCATGTCTGTGGCCAGCAGAACGTGCTCATTACCACCCGAGTCCACGACGGCCGCATCATCACCGATTCCGGCAACCGTGCTTGTATTCTGCTTACGGGCATTTCCGGCAATTCGGTCGATTAATCCGAACTCGCCCAACTCACTGATTTCCATTCGGTTTGAGGCCATACGACAGGTTTACGATGTAAAAAACTTCAAATGTGCAGCAAAACTAACGCTCTTCCCTGAATGCGCCCTTTTTGGCGTAACTTTCGAATACTTGAGGGAGGAACTCATGAAACGATTTTTTGCTCTTCTGATAGCGTTCGTGTTTGTCCTTGGCGCATGTGGTCCCAAGCCGGCGTACAAAACCCGTGAGGGTAAGAAGAAGCTAAAGCATTACAATGCGCTGCAATTCAACGATCGGCGTAATCGCTAGCGGATTGTTCCTGGCATAATTCAACGAGAACGCCCCCGGTAGTTCTTGGGTGAAGAAAGCAAATTCGCTTGTTGTCAGCTCCCGGCGACGGCACGGGATTAATCGGGACAAAACCCATGGATTCATGCTCGGCGATGGCCTTTTCGAGGTCATCCACCTCAAATGCGAGGTGGTGAATACCCTCGCCGCGTTTTTCAATGTGTCGCGAGATGGCCGAGTCGGCCCGTGTGGACGCCAGCAACTCGAATTTTATTCCCGAGACGTTGAAAAACGACACCCTTACGCCCTCGGCGGGCACGTCCTCCACTTTGTAACTGGGACAGCCGAGAAGCTTCCCGAACAGCTCGTTAGCCGAATCGAGGTCCCGGACGGCGATCCCGATATGTTCCAATCTTTTCATAAATGGCTATCTTTGCAGTTCAAGATTGAAACTTTTTGGGGATTCCGTTAGTTCTCAGCCAATAAATCACGCTTTTGCGCGAGACAGCACATGATAACAGTTACTGAAAAAGCCAGAGATAGAATCATCGAATTGCGCCGGGAAGAAGGTCGCGGGCCCGACCACAACATCCGTGTTTCGGTGAAGGGCGGTGGCTGTTCCGGGCTTATGTACGACCTGAACTTCGACGATCAAATCCAGGCCGCCGACCAGGTTTTTGAAGACAAGGGTATCCGCATCCTGGTCGACAAGAAGAGCCTCCTCTATCTGGTAGGTACCACACTGGACTTTTCTGACGGCCTTAACGGCAAAGGATTCCAATTTATCAATCCCAACGCATCCCGTACCTGCGGTTGCGGCGAAAGTTTCGCCGTCTAGAATGTGCGGAAAGACAGCCTTTTAAGGGTTCATAAGTCTCAAAATTGGTACAATTTTGCAATCCGATTGCACTCTGATGAATTTTCCACGCGGAGCGGTGCTCGATGAAGTGCAAAACGTGCCGTAGCTCTTCTCGTACTTGCAAGGCATTGTAGATGAGGATCGGGGAGTTCGATTCATCCTCACCGGGTCACAAAACTTCTTACTGAACGAAAGAATAACCCAATCCCTGGCAGGAAGAGTTGGGATTGTCACCTTGTGGCCGTTATCCTTGCAGGAACTTCAGGATAGCATTCCGAACACTCGCTATGAGGATTGGATCTTTCGTGGATTCTATCCCGAATTGTACAGCAGGGGAATTCCCCCGGAGCTTTTCTATCCGGGATACGTACAGCCATACCTTGAACGCGACGTTCGGACCCTCCAAAGAGTTGGCGATCTAACTCAGTTCAATCTTTTTCTGAAACTATGCGCCGGACGTGTTGGACAGGTCTTGAATGTTAGTGCTCTGGCATCCGACACAGGTATTGCGCCCAACACTGCCAAGGCTTGGCTTTCCATACTTGAAGCGAGCTACGTGATATTCAGAATGCATCCGTATCACAAGAACTTCAACAAAAGACTGGTCAAGTCGCCAAAACTGTATTTCAGTGATACTGGCTAGCATGCCACCTCCTCGGAATTGAGAATGCTTCCCCATTGTCGACACACTATGCAGTTGGATCACTATTTGAAAATCTCGTGGTCGCCGAGTGCATAAAGCAACGTCTTGCCGTTGGAAAAAGAGAAGGCGTATGGTATTGGAGGGATAATAAAGGATTTGAAATGGATCTCATCATTACCGACGCAGACAAACTGCGATCATATGAAATCAAGGCTGGACGTACGCCAAACCCCTCCTACTTCCGAAACCTGAAATGGTGGCACAAAATGACGGGGGAACGTGAGAGCGCCATCATCTTTGGCGGCGATGGCACACAGACAACTCCCGACGGCGTGTTGAAAAGTTGGAAAGATTTGGCAGGAGAGTTTTCCTATTCCGCTACATGAAACACGAATGAGCTCCAGAAGCTTTGCCAATCCGCTTTGGGAGTGCTTACGGGCACCATCTTTACAACGCTGACCATCCAGTCACCGTCATTAAAGATTCTCGCATCGATGGTACCATCCTGTTGGGTGTAGACGGGCTGGTTGAATACTTTGCTGTTTTTGCTGTTCCACACGAATACCCTCGCACCGAACTCTGGTTTACCGTTGAATAATACCCTAAAAGATACCAGGTCACCCTTCTTAATTTCTGATGGATGTTTGCCGGGAACAATCTCCAGCGCCAGACCAGTAACCTTCTTATACGTGTCATCACGAACATCACCTACTTGAACCACGAGACTCGTAAGGCGTCTGTAAAATTCGCGACCCGGTTGGTCCTCAGCATTCGCCTTCTTCCGAAGTTCCGTAACGTTATCCAGCGCATGTTCTTTCAGGTATGCATTAAATCGCTCAGCCGGCAACTCTACAAATGCATTTTCGCCCTCCATAGTAATAAGGTATGTGCCCGGCCTTGTGGCCGGAATCAGGAGATGATCTAAGCGACCAGCTCGCAAGGTCGGTTTTAAGTTCGCAACGCCGGATTTGGTATGTAACGACACCGAACGGATTCGATCCATCCGAAGGTTCCAGGTTTCTCCAACGAAGTTTTCGCCAACGTTAAAACGAATCCTGATCGTGTCTCCCGGTTTGTACTGGAATTTATCGGGCATCATCCAGAACTCCTGCGCACGGCTTTGGCCAAACGCAAGAAGGAGCATGACACTGATGAGAGGCCGGAAGAACATGTGATTTGCGATTAGCGATTAGCGATTTGTGATTTGTGATTTTGGTGCCAGCGAACGTAAACGCGTGAGCAACTAAACGCACGCACTACTTTGATGAACCCACTACCCCTTTTCTCTTGCACATCCTTTCAAGTACAGACAACCTCAACACTCCGACACCTCAACACTCCAACACTTACCGATTCATGATCTCTTCAATCTCCTCCACCTCCACCGGAATATTCTTCATAAGATCGTGCGTTCCCTTTTGCGTGATCACGACATTGTTTTCTATTCTCACACCAAGACCTTCCTCGCGAATGTAAATCCCCGGCTCTACGGTCCACACCATGCCAGGTTCCATTCGCTGATACATGTTGCCTACGTCGTGCACGTCAAGTCCCAGCATGTGACCGGTGCCGTGCATAAAGTATTTCATAAACAATGGACGGGCCGGGTCCTGACGACGAAGATCTGTTTTGTCAATCAGCTTGAGCTTTACCAGTTCCGCTTCCATGATCTTTTGAACTTCCCGGTGATATTCATAATACTGTACACCCGGGCCAAGCATGCTGATGGCTTTGCGTTGTACGCGCAGCACAGCATTGTACACTTCCTTCTGCCGCGGTGAAAACCTGCCGTTCACGGGAATGGTGCGCGTGAGGTCGGCGTTATAATTCGCATACTCCGCCCCGACATCTAGCAGCAGAATATCGCCATCGCGACAAACCTGATCGTTTCGGATGTAATGTAAAACACAAGAGTTCGCCCCGGATGCGATGATGGGTTCGTATGCAAATCCTCGCGAACCCAGCCGGAGGAATTCATGCATGTACTCGGCTTCAATCTCGTATTCCTTCACGCCGGGCTTGACAAATTTCAGTACACGCCGGAATCCCTTTTCTGTGATGTCGGCAGCACGCTGCATGAGTTCCAGTTCACGCTTCGATTTGACAGACCGCAGTCTGTGCATGATCGGTGCAAGTCGCGCATACTGGTGCAGCGGATACTTTTTCTTGCACCACTCGATGAATCGCGTATCACGACTCTCCACCTCTATTGTCGCGCGGTAATGTTCGTTCGTGTTGAGATATACTTGTTCAACATCGCCAGCCAGCATGATCAGGTTGAACAGTCGAGGAAATTCTGAAGTCCACACCACTGTGCTTATCCCTGTGGCCTCGACCGCCTGCTCTTTCGTTAGTTTTTGCCCTTCCCAGGTCGCGATCTCTTCGTTCGTCTCTCTGATGAAAAGCACTTCGCGGTATTTCTTATCGGGGAACCCGGGAGCCAATACGAGGATCGTTTCTTCCTGATCCACGCCAGTGAGATAGAACAGATCGCTGTTCTGGCGAAAGCGCATTGTGCCATCTGCATTGGTTGGCATCACGTCATTTGCATTGACAACGACAACCGAATTCCGTGGTATTTCCTTCAACAGTCGCTTGCGGTTGAGAACAAAGAGTTCTTTGCCAATGCTTTCGTATCTCATCTTCTCGGTTAAATTTGTAGCTGTGCAATTTAATCAAATCCCCATGAAGCCCGTCAAAATCCTTGTAGTTGTCAGCCTCCTGCTGTCCAGCGTTGCTTTCGTTCATGCTCAGGGAACATACACACCCAGCGCGGACAACCTTGCTGCTCGCGAGTGGTTTCAGAAGGCGCGTTTCGGGTTGTTCATTCACTGGGGTGTGTACAGTGTGCTAGGCGATGGCGAATGGGTTATGAACAACCAGCAGATTCCGGTCGCCACTTACGAGAAACTGCCTTCCTTCTTCAATCCTATCGAATTCGACCCAAAGGAATGGGTAGACATGGCGCGTGAGGCAGGAATGAAATACATCACGATTACGAGCAAGCACCACGACGGATTTGCGATGTTCGACAGCAAGGTGTCCGATTATGATATCGTCGACCGTACTCCTTACAAGAAAGACGTCCTCAAGATGCTGGCCGACGAATGCCATAGACAAGGCATCAAATTGTTCTTTTATCATTCACAGCTCGACTGGCATCATCCCGATTACTATCCCCGCGGCAGAACGGGTCAGCATTCAGGTCGTCCTGATAGCGGCGATTGGAACCGCTACCTCGACTACATGGACGCACAACTCACCGAGCTCCTTACCAACTACGGTGAGATCGGCGGAATCTGGTTTGACGGTATGTGGGACAAACCCGATGCCGACTGGCGATTGCAAAAAACCTATTCGCTGATCCACAAACTGCAGCCCTCAGCGCTGGTCGGCAGCAATCACCACCTGCCACCCTTTGACGGTGAAGACTTCCAGATGTTTGAAAAAGATTTGCCGGGACACAACACGACCGGATTCTCCGGGGATTCGAAAATCGGGAATCTCCCCCTCGAGACCTGTGAAACGATCAACAACTCATGGGGCTTTAACCTCAGAGACAACCGCAACAAATCGCTGAAAGATCTTATTCAATACCTGGTGAAGGCAGCAGGGTACAATGCGAATTTCCTGCTCAACGTGGGGCCAATGCCCAACGGCAAGATTCAGCCCGACCATGTGGCGTTGCTCAAGCAGATGGGCGAATGGCTGAAGAAGAACGGCGAAACCATCCATGAAACTCAGGGTGGACCAATTTCCGCGCGCAACTGGGGCGTCACAACACAAAAGGGAAACAAGGTTTATGTGCACATCCTCAACTGGCGGGACGAGTCCTTGCTGATTCCCTCCTGGGGCAAGCGGGTACGTTCCGCAAAACTGTTCGCAACAGGTACGCCGATAAAGTTCTCTCAAAGCGACTACGGCATTGTGCTCAACGTTCCGCGAACGCAAATGGATGAAATTGACACTATCGTAGAGCTGGAAGTCCGCTAGTATTTCCGAGTATTTTGGTGGATTGGGTCCCTTATTCTTGCTAACTTAAATACGCATGCGGGAAGTCTTCGCCCCGCATGGCAAAGATGGGGACTACCCAAAAACGACATTGTCCATGCTTCGCCCGCTGTGTTCCCCTTTTCTCACAGTGCCTGCCGGCACATTCCCAGGAGATGCCACCAAAAACATTTGTTATGAAAACCAGGATTTTGATGATTTGCACGCTGGTGTGGCTGGCAGCGCTACACCTGCACGCACAGCGAATAGGTCTGCTAATGGATAGTTACGTGGTCGATAGGTGGTACCTCGACCAAAAACTGTTCAGCCAGCGAATTAGCGAGTTGGGAGGCGAATGCATAGTCGAAGTACCTCACGGCGATCCTGACGAACAGGTGCGCCTGGGGAAAAAACTCATCGACAGCGGTGTCGACGCGCTCGTCATAGTAGCGTCAGACTCACGAAAAGCCGCGGAGATTGTGGAAGCGGCAAAGAAGAAAAAGATACCGGTTATTTCTTACGACAGGTTGATCCTCAGCGACGACATCTCGTTTTACATTTCCTTTAATAACACGCGAGTAGGAAACCTTCAGGCGGAATATGCACTAAAAAGAGTGCCACGCGGAAAATTCTTACTGATCAATGGCCCACCAACCGACTACAATGCTGTAATGTTTCGCAATGGCCAGATGGAAATTCTGAGGCCTCATATCGACGCAGGCGAAATTGAGATCGTGGGGGACATTGTCCTCAACGAATGGAGTGAGATTGAAGCACTGATGCGTATCGATGAACTGTTTGCTACCACGACGATCAAACCTGATGCAATCATCGCAGCGAACGATGCACTAGCGACCGGCACCATACAGGCCATGCCGGCCGACCTGCTCGGTCACGTGATCGTCACCGGCCAGGATGCTGAACTCATGGCGATCCGAAACATCATTTCCGGTGTACAGACTATGACGGTATACAAGCCCATCCGCGAACTGGCATATCGCGCTGCTGAAATTGCCATGGACTTCGCGCGCGGGAAAAAGCCAAAGAAAGCGACAAAGCTGAAAACCGAAGAATTGGAAGTTGATGCAATATTGCTCAATCCTATAGTCGTCGATAAACAGAATTACAAGGCGACGGTCGTGCAGGACGGACATGTGTCGATGTCCGAATTGCACAGCAACATCCGCAAGTGAATCGATAGGTCTACTGATTGACTTCGTCCGTACCGACCCAGTTCAGGATCACAAATGTCACGAGCAGGCCGGAGAAAACACCTTCCAGCGCTACGATGAATGCCGCAATGTAGGCGTTCAGGTAGCGGCCCATGGGTTCACCTTCGATGATAGCCTGCATCATGTTGCTGTCAACCTTCATGTAGATGAACAGGAAAATTGCGAATAGGACCGAACCTATTGTAGCCGTGGTAAAGCCTGTCACCAGCGCCCGGAAATAATTGAGACGGTGTTCGTTGACTTCCCTGAGTTTCTTCAGCGCGAGATAGACGCCCACAACGAGGATTACCAGGTTAAGCAGCCGCAACTCAACGTGATGGGCCAAATTGAGAATCTTCATCAGGAAGAAATATGCGATCAGTCCGATGGCAATCCTGATACCGTACGATTCCGGAATGCGTTTTGGGTCGTTGAAGAAACTCATGAGGCTTAGGGGGTTGGTGTCCTTCTAATTTTTGAATTTTACCAGACAATTGCAAACCGTTTCGGGTTGATAAATTTTATACCTTGTCAGGATCCTATCTGCCCGACAGGCTCATGAAGAAAATCGTATTGATCGGACTGCTGGTATCGGCGGCAATGATCTTAGCCGCAGGTTACTTGCTGCCCCGCAGGTACGAATTGCAGAAGGCCACAAACGTTGCTGCGCCTGCCTCGTATCTGTTCGAGGAGGTGATCAACCTCGAACGATGGCCGTTGTGGGTGTACTGGTTCGACGAAAATTCCGAGATAGCGTACGGAGACACCCGCGTGGGTAACCAAGCCCAGTGTACATGGAAAAACAGGAATGGAACAGGTAAGGCTAAAATCCTGATATACTATCCCAACCAAATGGTGCGTGTCGACCTGGACTTCGGTGAGCGGGGATCTGTAAATTATGAATTCCGGTTTGTTCCGGACACGCTCGCCATAAACATGACGCGCCTCATCCTGACTGCACGAGTAGTCAATCCACCCGACGACGGAATCTGGAACCGCTGGAAGCGCTTTCTCCTGGCAAATCGGCTCGCACCTTCGCTTCCACATAATTTAACCTCGCTACGGCGAATCGCGGAGACCAAGCCAATCTTTGATAACGTCACGGAGGAACTACTGGCCCCGACGTATTACGTCAGTGTTCGCAGGAAGCGTAATCCAGACTCAGCGGTGCAACAGGTCCGCGCTTTGCACGCCCAGATCTTAGACGCCCTGAAAAGCGTCGGCTCAAACGCAGCGGGACCTCCGTTCTGCCTTTTGGACGACTCTGTGGTTGAACTCGGCGTACCGGTCCATCCCGACGCACGTGTACCGAACTCGTACAATGTCATCCAGCTTTACAGCGGGCCCGTAGTCAGGGGAAGCGACAGCACCAGCTATAGTGATATTGAGAGGACACATAATGAAGTGCTCCGGTATATACAATACAAAGACTATGTCATAAGTGGTACACCCTGGGAAGTTTACATCACAAGTCCCAACGAAGACCCGTCCACCTGGATCACGGAGGTGTACTATCCCATTGCAACCAGGCAAGATCAAGAGTTACTATGACTTTTACTGAATTCAACGATTCGCTGAAAGACAGTCAACCTCCAAAGGAGGCAGGCAACCTGCTGCGCGCATTGTGGTATGATGGCAAGGGCGACTGGCATCAGGCACATACCATCGTTCAGGACATCGAGTCATCTGACGCCGCCTCCATTCACGCTTACCTCCACAGGAAAGAGGGCGACCTCGGCAACGCCGGATACTGGTATCGGCGAGCGGGAAGGCCGGCGCATAATGGGAGTTTGGAGCAAGAGTGGAGGGAATTGGTGGAGAGATATCTTGAATAGATGCAGTTGCAGAGGCGGACGCAGGGCGGTCTGATCCGGAGATTCTGCGTCTGCGTTTGCACACTACAGGGAAACCCTGCCTCGATTTCGGGTGAGGAGATGGATAATACACCACGTAACCAGGTACGTGACGCCACAGAGGGTGAACAGCACATTATAGCCACCTGGCAAGTTACCCGCAGCTTTGTAGGTATCGAGCAGGTAACCCACGAGAATAGGAAACATCATACCGCCGATGGCGCCGGCAGTGCCGCCAATGCCGACGACTGAGCTTACTGCCTCCCGCGGAAACATGTCCGAAGCCAGCGTAAAAACATTCGTTGCCCAGGCCTGGTGCACGGCTACCACAAGACTGATAATCGCGACAGCCACCCAAATGTTTGTGACAAACTGTGCGGACAAGATCGACAGCTCGAGCACCGCAAAGATCAACAAAGCAACTTTCCTGGCTTTGATCACGGCCATACCTTTTCGAATCAGAAAGGAACTGAAGTAACCACCATAGATGCTGCCCAGAGTTGTTGCAGCGTAAATGATCATCAACTCCGGACTTGGCCGGGTGAGGTCAAGCTGAAAGGCAGAAGCAAAGTACGAAGGCAACCAGAAAAGAAAGAACCAAAATATCGGATCGATGAAAAACTTGCCGAACAGAAATGCCCATGTCTGCGGATAGGCGAACAGACGCAACCACGGAATCTTCGTCTTTATCTCTCCTCCCTCCTGACCTTTCCGAATCAATTCCAGTTCTTCGGCCGACAATCGCTTTTGTCGCGCCGGAATTTCATACAACCAAAGCCAAAACGCCAGCCAGACAAATCCTAACGCGCCGGTAATCAGAAACACCTCCTGCCATCCGAAGGTCACAAGGATCCACGGTGTGATAAGGACCGCCAGCACAACGCCAACTGCTGTTCCCGAGTTAAATATTCCCGCAGCAACGCCACGTTCCTTCGTTGGAAACCACTCCGATATCGCCTTCATGCCCGCGGGAAAGTTGCCCGCCTCGCCAAGTCCCAACCCAATGCGCGCAATCACAAAACCTGACACGCTCCGTGCGACAGCGTGCAGCATTCCCATCACACTCCACAGCACAACGGAAATAGTGTAACCGATTTTCGTCCCCACGCGATCGATGAGCCATCCGAAGGAAAGGAGGCCCGCCGCGTATGCGGCCGTAAACGCGACAACGATGACGGCAAAGTCGGACTCGCTCCACGAGAACTCCTTTTCCAATACAGGCTTGAGCAAACCAATGATTTGCCTGTCGATATAGTTTATGGTAGTCGCGAAGAACAGCAGCGCGACGATGAGCCAGCGGTAGTTGGTAGACATGCGTAGGGTAATCGATAATCAGTAACCGGCGGGGACTCTTAAACTCCCTGGTCGTATTTGTTTTGGATCACACTACCAGTCTACCACCGAACCATCTCTGGGATCATAGGTTTCCGGGTTCTTCCAGTCGTGCCCGATCTTGTCGGCAAGTTTGTTTTCGTCGAGCTCGATGCCGAGTCCAGGCTTGGTCGGAACCATGACCGTGCCGTCTGACTGAAGTTTGAAAGGTTCCTTCAGGTATCCTTCGCCCAGTGAGACTTGTTCCTGCACGAGGAAGTTGGGAATGCTGGCCGCGAGGTGAAGTCCGGCAGCAAGCGAAATGGGACCCATGGGATTATGAGGAGCAATAACGGCATAGTAGGCCTCAGCCATTCCTGCGATGATGCGACCTTCTGTAATTCCACCTGCATGACACAGATCAGGCTGCAGAATGCTGGCGGCACCCTTCTCCAGGATTTCGCGGAATCCCCATTTTGTGAAGATGCGCTCTCCGGTAGCGATGGGGAGGTGTGTGCTGCGTGCGATGTCGACAAGAACATCGACGTTTTGTGCCTGGCAGGGTTCCTCAATGAACATCGGTTGATAGGGCTCGAGCTCTTTAATGAGAATCTTTGCCGTCTGCGGTGGAATAGCGCCGTGGAAGTCGATCCCGATGTCCATCGTTTCCCCACCGGCTTCTCTCAATGACGCAAAATTCTCGACGGCATACCGGATAAATTTCGGATTCTCGACAGCACGCGCAGGGTGTTCCTTTGCGACTCCGGTTTTGATGACAGTATATCCTTCAGCCACGCGCTTCTTCATTTCTTCTGCATTGGATGCACGTCCGTAGATGCGGACACGATCGCGCGTAGGACCTCCGAAGAGTTCATAAACCGGGACGTTGAGAAGTTTTCCTTTGATGTCCCATAGCGCCTGGTCTATCCCGCTGAGCGCGCTGGTCAGGAT
>DATCLO010000077.1:0-3795 GCA_036563875.1 Cyclobacteriaceae bacterium | reverse complement strand
CCTATTCTATGCACCCATCAGGAAAATGCCTGAGACGTTTTCTGAAGTGGAAAAGCAACGACTCACAAAGGCTTACGAAGAAATGGTGAGCCAAAAGATAATTCCGGCGCACAAGCGTCTTGCCGACTTCATTGAAAAGGAATATCTGCCCGCGTGTCGTGAGACGGCTGGCATCAGCGAAATTCCAATTGGGAGGGAGTACTATCAGTTCCTGATCAAATACTACACGACTACCGACATGACTGCCGACGAGGTGTTCGAGCTCGGCCAACGAGAAGTGGAACGCATCACCAAAGAGATGCAAGCGGTCATGAAGGAAACCGGCTTCAACGGAAACCTCAAAGCGTTCTTCGATCACCTGCGCACGCGTAAAGAGTTGATGCCATTCAAGACTGCAGATGAGGTCATCGCGAACTTCAATGCGATCCACGAGCGCATGAAGCCGCATTTGGACAGGCTGTTCGATAAAAAACCAAAGACGCCTTTCGAGGTACGCCGCACCGAAGCGTTCCGCGAAGCGGCAGCCAGCGCTGAATACAACCCAGGCTCACTGGATGGCACACGTCCCGGGATATTTTACGTTCCGGTACCGGAACCAAAAGAGTATAACGTATTGATGGACGAAGATCTGTTCCTTCACGAAGCGATTCCGGGTCACCACTATCAGATTTCTTTGCAACAGGAGAATGAAAGTCTGCCAGAGTTTCGGAAGCTGCTGGGCAACAGCGCGTACATCGAAGGCTGGGCACTGTATGCTGAATCGCTAGGCAAGGAGCTGGGATTGTACACCGACCCGTACCAGTATTTTGGGATGTTGAGTGGTGAGATGCACCGCGCGATTCGTTTGGTTGTCGATGCTGGTATGCATACGCAAGGCTGGACGCGTGAACAGGCGATTCAATATTCTTTGGATCATGAGGCGGAGACCGAAGCGTCTATCATTGCCGAGATCGAGCGTTATATGGCGATTCCAGGGCAGGCGTTATCGTATAAAGTAGGCCAGCTGAAAATCCGCGAGCTGCGGAAGCGTGCGGAGGAGGCCTTTGGCGAAAACTTCGACATTGGAGAATTTCATAATAAGGTGCTGGAGTCGGGGACGGTGCCGTTGAATTTGTTGGAAGAGAAGATTGATCGATGGATCGAATCCAGTAGGCAATAGGCAGTGATCAGCCATGAAGCACATTTGCGATGGCTTCATGGCTGATCACATTGAATGAAACATGGCGACATCACCCATCTCGCATTTTTCTTAGCCTGATAAGGAAGAACACTGCCATCGTAAGCGTCAGCAGGAAGCCAGACGTTCCGGTTAATATCTGCCAGAGCTTCGCCTCGGCCGTGATGGTTCGCAGCATTACCATGAAGCTTCCCAGCGTAACGCTGATCATGAGGATGTATAGGATTGTGTATCGTTTCATGGTCTCAGCGCATTAGTCGCACGATGTAGTTGCTCCGGTCAGCGCGCCGGCGACGCCACCAGCGATTGCGCCGACGGTTCCTGCGGAAACAGTGCCCACTACCGGAACGGTGACGGTTCCCACGGCCGCACCCGCAAATCCGAATGTTAGTGCCCCAGTAGCCGCGCCTCCCAGAATCCCGGCAACGCACTTACCCCAGCATTTCCACCAGCCGCTGCATTCTTCCTTTTTGTCGTCTTTGTCTTTCTCGCTTCGCGTAGTCTGATCGACCTTGTCCAGGTATTTGACTACTTCTTCCTGCAGGGCAATGCGTGTCAGAAGTTTTGATTTGATCGCGGGACTTAGGGTCGAATTCATCACTTCTGTTCTGAGTGCCCTTAGTTTGCGCAGGTAGTCGTCTTCACTCTCTGAAATGGAACTATAGTACACGAGTTTCTCCTCAAGATCGCGCTCTGAAAGAGATGTTGCAGGCGCACGTCCCGCTGAGAATCCCCTGGCCTGATACCTGAGGTCGACACCATATTCCTTTTCAAATTCCGGAATTATCCGGATGACCGCTTCGGTAGCGGAATTTACATCCGTCGACGGAAGTCGCCTTACTTCCTGTACACTATAGTCAATGAATTTAATGAATGTCGCAATTGCCTCATCGTCGATTTTGATCTCCGGAGGTGTTGGTTCCTGGCAGGAGAAGAGGGTGCAAAAAGTAAAAAAGAGGAGAGGGATGGATCTTTTTTTCATTTTTGATAACGATTTAATGATTGGCCTACTCTTAACGATTTTCGGCATGCCTCGGCCAGTAACGCTGGCAATGATTCACGAGTGGGTTGTCAGCCCGGAGTTAACATAGGTTAATTGTTTTGGTTTGATTTTCGTTTGTCCGAAGACGCATACGATGTTAGGCAAAAGGCTGGATCGAAGCAAAAAAAATTGGGCAAAAAATGCATAGCCATATCGTTATAGATTAAGAGGTATTGAACCACATAGACATAGGACACATAGGCACATAGGGTTACGTTGACCGACGATGTTATATGCGTACTCTTTGCGCTGCTTTGCGACATGGCGCCTTTGCGGTAAAAATTCCCAACCAAACGGTCTGGTTAAGACGAAACGTCTGTCAATACCTCACCACTGCCCACTAAGTCGTTGCATCCTACGCGAAATTATTCCTACATTCCCGTATCACCTGACTATCTATGACCTATCCACGTTCGAAAGTCCTTCTCATACTCTTTATAGTGTTGGCATTGCTTGGTTGCGTCCGCCAGGAAAAGCAACGGCTTACTGGAAGGATCGTCTGGCCTTCCGACATTCCCTGGTGGAAGCGCAACAACCTCAGGGTTATTCAGACCAACCTGCCGGCGTATGAGGCGAATCTGAATGTCGACTCTCTCGTTGCGGATCTGCAATACTTTTCCGCCAACACGCTCATCATCAATGCCGGCGGGATCATGGCCTTTTATCCCACAAAGCTTAAATACCATTACACCAATCCCTACATGCAGCCCGACATGCTGCGTGACGTCATCGAGAAATGTCATAACGCGGGGATACGGGTCATCGTCCGGTTTGATTTTAGTCGCGCGCACAAGAGCATTTTTGACGAGCATCCCGACTGGTTCTACATCTCGCCTAAAGGCGAACGGATTATCAATGACGACCTTTACGTAGTATCCATCAACGCGCCCTATGAGCAGGAGTGGCTGTTCAAGATCGTCGATGAAGTCATCGAAAGCTATCCTATAGATGGCATCTTCATTAATATGCCCGGATACCAAACCCGGAATCCATACCTGGGCATATATCATGGCATCGACCAGAATCCATACGATCAAAAGGCGTTCGCTGAATTCAGTGGTGGTCTCAAACTACCGCGCGAAGAAAATCCCGACGATCCTGTGTTTCAGAAGTACCAGGAATTCAAACAACACACGATCAACGACCTGATGCGGCGTCTTCACGAGCTAGTTAAGTCCAAAAATCCAAACATCGCGATTTGCACGTACATGCCCGACTATGTCGACATCATCCGGCACGAGTCGCAGACGACGCACGCTTTGCCATACTGGCCGCACAACGCATTCGATAATGTCACGAATACCCGCACATCATATCCGAACCACATCGTCAGCAATGCGAGCATTCAGCAGATTTCTTTTCAATCGCGCTACAACGCGATTGAACCGGAGGAGGTCATGATTCGATTCTATGAAAACATTGCGAGCGGGTCGGGTTTGGACCTGAGCCTCACTGGAGATTTCCAGGACTACGAAGATGAACGCAATTACGAACCCATCCGCATCGTCTATGCACATCACAAGAAGTTTGAGGCCTACTATGGCAACTATACGTCGCCAGCGGAGATTCTCGTCAT
>DATCLO010000076.1:0-8714 GCA_036563875.1 Cyclobacteriaceae bacterium | reverse complement strand
CCGGCAGCCCGGCAGCTCCAATAGTTGTCTGATACCTGAAAGCTCTCTTTTTTAAGGATTTCTTTCTCTCCGAAATCGTCAATCACAGTCACCTGCAATCGACCCGGAGTCCGCTATCAATTAACATCCATTCAAAGAACGTCCTGAGCCGCAACCGGCTCGAAGGGCACTACGCATCCCGCAGTACCAGAGGTAGCCCCGAGTGGACACACCTCTCCCGAAATGGGAGTGCAAATGTATAGGGAGAAGGGGCATTATGCAAGACCGCCCCGGAATATTTTTCAGACCAAAAGGGGATGACGATAGATCGTCTGACTGCGATCCGGACCCGTCGAAATCAACGTAATCGGAACCGCAAGTTCGCGTTCCAAAAACTCGATGTACGCACGTAACGCATCCGGCAACGGCTCACCTTTTATCTCCTGTCCAAGCCAACCCTCCATCTCCTCGTAAATCGGTGTGATCTTTTCATTCACCAACTCGTAAGGAAGTATATCCGTCTCCCGACCGTCGCGAAGTTTATATCCTGTACACACTTTCACGCGCGGAAAAATACTCAACACATCAGCCTTCATCATCAACAGCTGTGTTACACCGTTGATCATGATCGAATACTTCAGCGATGGAAGATCGATCCAACCACAACGACGCGGACGCCCTGTCGTCGATCCAAACTCATTGCCTTGCTTCCGCATCAGTTCACCCTGCTCATCCAGCAACTCAGTCGGGAACGGACCGCTCCCCACGCGCGTCGAGTACGCCTTGAAAATGCCAAACACTTCGCCAATATGTCGCGGCGCAATGCCAAGCCCCGTGCACGCGCCAGCAGTAACGGTATTCGAACTGGTCACAAAAGGATAGCTGCCAAAATCAATGTCGAGCAGCGAACCCTGTGCGCCCTCTGCCAGAATCGTCGATCCCTTCCGAAGTTCCTGGTTCAGGAAGTACTCACTTTCAATGAGCTGGAACGTTCGCAGAAAATCGATCGCTTCCATGAAAGGTTTTTCCAGCTCGCTCCAGTTGAATTGCACATTGTGATCCTTCAAGATCTTAAAGTGCACTTCGGTAAGTTTTTCAAAACGCTCCCTGAAATTGTCCGACAGGATGTCGCCCACCCGCAACCCCTGACGTCCAATTTTATCCTGATACGTGGGGCCAATACCTTTAAGCGTAGATCCAATTTTATTTTCCCCCTTTGCCGTCTCATACGCATGATCCAGTAGCCTGTGCGTTGGAAGGATCAGCGTGGCCTTTTTCGAGATAAACAGGTTCTCCCGCAGCGCGAGTTTGAATTTCGCCAGTCCTTCAATCTCCTGGCGGAACACCACCGGATCCAGCACAACTCCATTGCCGATGACGTTCTTCGTGTGGCTACGAAAGATTCCGGAAGGGATTTGGTGCAGTACGTGCTTTACGCCTTCAAACTCAAGCGTGTGCCCGGCATTCGGTCCACCCTGGAACCGGGCCACCACATCGTACTTCGGCGCCAGCACGTCCACAATCTTTCCCTTGCCCTCGTCGCCCCACTGAAGGCCCAGCAATACATCTACTTTTGACATTTCGTCGGATTACTTGTTCACGTCCTTTAAAACTTCGTCTTCCGATTGTACAATCTGGAAAATGGAGTTGAGCTTGGTAATGACCAGGAGCTTCTGAACGCTTTCGGAGGGTTTCAGCAGGTATACTTCCCCGCCCTTGTTTCTGAACTTGGTCAAGATGGTTATCAGTACGCCGATTCCGCTGCTGTTGATGTAGCGGAGACCGGAGATGTCAATTATTGCAAGCCTGATGCCTTGCTGGATGGCATTAGTGGCCACCTCCAGAATGCCGGACCCATTGTCCTCGCCAATCAGGTCGCCCGCCAGGCGGATGATCAACGCATTGTCTCGGATTACATGATTGAACGTCATATCTCGTCAGGTTAGCTCACGCGGCACCAGCCCGGTTCTCACAATGCTCCTTGGTGCATGAGGCGTACAATATTAACGAATGATGGAGAACCTGAAAATGCAGAATCTCCTCGGCGGTCTTTTGAATGTTCTGGATACGCGGATCGCAAAACTCAATCACCTTGTGACAATCCGTACAAATCAGGTGATCATGCTGCTTGTACCCATACGACTTTTCATACTGCGCCAGATTCTTGCCAAACTGGTGCTTGCTTACCAGGTCGCATTCCACCAGCAAATCCAGCGTGTTGTACACCGTGGCCCGGCTCACCCGGTAGTTCTTATTCTTCATGCTGATGTACAGCGACTCCACGTCAAAATGCCCCTGCCGCGAATAGATCTCCTCCAGGATCGCATAGCGCTCCGGCGTCTTGCGCAGCGCCTTGTTCTCCAGGTAAGCCGTGAAGATCTTCTTTACCTCTTCATAGATGGTAGGATTCGGAAGTACCTGATTCTGTGTCATGATGAATTAACCCGCAAAGATAATAACCCCTTCTGCCGATACAAAGTTGCACGTTTATTTCGGCAATCCGACAGAAAAGAGGCCCCTTTTCGGGCGCTGTGAGGCGCTATCCCTTCTCTGCAGCCTTGACTCCGGAATCGAAACGCGACACCTTGACAACACCCTCTACGTTCTTCAGCTTGTTGATGAGTTCCTCCAGGTGGCGGGTGTCGTTCACATAGAGCATAATCTCACCCTCGAAAATGCCCGTGTCCGTCTGCATCGACATCGAGCTCATGTTCACTTTCAACTCCTCTGAAATCACCTTCGACACATCGTTGATAAGGCCTACCCTGTCTGTGCCGCGAATTTTCAGTCCTGTCAGGAACGCGACCTCATGTTGCGATGTCCACCGTGCCTTCACAACACGATTGCCATGCTGCGAAAGCAATTCCGGCGCGTTCGGACAGTTGGTTCGGTGAATCTTGATCCCTTCATTAACCGTGACAAAACCAAACACATCATCGCCCGGTATCGGTGTGCAACACTTCGCCAATCGGTAATCCACCACGTCCATGTCGTCGCCGACAAGCAAAACGTCCCCATAACCATCGCGAATCCTCTCACCGTCAACCTCAGCAACGCGCGGATCGATCGACGGTCGCGAACGTGCGGCGGGTTTGTAATCCCGAAAGCGCTTGATGTCAGCTGTCGTGATAATTCCGTTGCCAACGCGGTAGTACAAATCAAAATTGGATGGCGCACTGAAGAACTCACGCATACTTTCCAGCACACCCTGTGTGGGTTCGAGTTTCAGCTGCCGGAGTTTCCGCATGACGATTTCCTTTCCGTCTTCGGCTATCTTGCGCTTGTCTTCCTTCAGCGCATCCTTAATCCGCGTCTTTGCCTTCGATGTCACGACGTACCGCAGCCAGTCGGTATTCGGTCGTTGCTTTTGAGAGGTAAGAATCTCTATCTGGTCGCCGTTCTTGAGAACGTAGTTAATCGGCACCAGCTTGTTGTTCACCTTAGCCCCAATACACTTCGATCCGATCTGCGTGTGGATCTCAAAGGCAAAGTCAAGTGCTGTCGCGCCATAAGGCAAGGTCTTCAATTCTCCGCGAGGTGTAAACACAAACACCTCCTCGCTGAACAGGTTGCCGCGGAAGTCGTTGACAAAATCAAGCGCTGAGTGATCATTTTGTTCGAGCAGTTCACGCACCTTGGCCAGCCACTTTTCAAGATTAGATTCACTCGTCGCCCCAGCCTCTTTGTATTTCCAGTGTGCAGCGTATCCCTTCTCCGCGATGTCGTCCATGCGCTTGCTGCGAATCTGAACTTCCACCCATTGACCGTTCTTCGCCATCACCGTTGTGTGCAGCGATTCGTAGCCATTGGATTTTGGCGTGCTGATCCAGTCGCGAAGGCGATCAGGATTGGGCGTGTAGAAGTCTGTTACGATAGAATAAATCTGCCAGCATACGGCCTTCTCCGTTTCAGGAGGTGTGTCGACGACAATTCGGATCGCGAAAAGGTCGTACACCTCTTCAAACGGAATGTTCTGACGACGCATCTTATTCCATATGGAATAAATCGACTTGGGTCGACCCGTGATTTCAAACTGGAATCCCTGCCGTTCAAGCTCTTCCTTGATCGGCTGGATGAATTGTCGCATCAGTTTGGAACGCGCTGCCTTCGTCGCATCGATCTTTTGCGCGATGTCTGAGTAAACCTGGAAGTCGGTAAAGCGCAGATACAAATCTTCCAGCTCTGTCTTGATCGCGTTCAGTCCGAGTCGGTGCGCAAGCGGTGCATACAGATAGATAGTTTCAGAAGCAATCTTGAGTTGCTTGTTTCGCGGCATGCTGTCCAATGTCCTCATATTGTGAAGACGGTCTGCCAGCTTGATGAGGATCACTCTTACGTCATCAGACAGCGTGAAGAGCATCTTGCGGAAGTTTTCCGCCTGCTGCGAAGTACCATATTCAAATACACCGCGAATCTTCGTAAGCCCGTCGATGATACGGGCTACTTTCGGACCGAAGATGCGCTCGATATCTTCAAGTTCGATGTCGGTATCCTCCACAACATCATGAAGGAGTGCTGAGATAATGGAAGTTGTGCCCAGCCCGATTTCTTCGACGCATATCTGCGCTACGGCCAGCGGGTGAAAGATGAATGGTTCACCCGATTTCCTCCGCATGTCTTTGTGAGCTTCAAGCGCTATGGTGAAGGCACGCTTGATAAGTTTTGCGTCGCCCTCGTTCAGAATAGGTTTGGCTTTTCTGAGTAATCTCCGGTACCTGCTGATTATTTCTTTCTTCTCCTGCTCGGTATCAATGACCATCATGAGGCACTGCTGTTTGATATGGTTTTGCGCGTACTCAATTCCCGCTCATAATACCCGGTTACGTTCTTAATAATAACATCAAAACCGGACGGAAAACTCCCGAAAAAAGCCTCCATCCCCTCGTTCCCGCGCGCCAGCGCCTTTTCTATTCGGCAATATTCCATAACTTTGCCAACCCTTTTCAGTAGTCCCGGAACGGTCGGGCCTGAGAAACCCAGCGGATGTGGCGAAATTGGTAGACGCACTAGACTTAGGATCTAGCGGGGCAACCCATGGGGGTTCGAGTCCCTCCATCCGCACGCCCGTGCCCCCCGTGCCTAGCAACTTTTGCGTGGCGCCGGGGGTTCTTGATTTAATTTGTAACACTCAAACGAAGTAAAAGTTGGAAATTACACTCGACAAAAAAAGTAACACCGAAGGTCTTATTAAAATTAAGCTAACGGAGGGGGATTATCAACCCCATGTTGAGGAAAAAGTAAGGGATTTCGCCAAAAAAGCGAATATCAAGGGCTTTCGGCCGGGCAAGGTTCCTCCGGGCGTCATCCGTCGCCTCTACGGAAAATCGATTCTCGTCGACGAGATCAATCACCTTCTGGCTCATAAGATTTCCGACTACATCCGGGAGAACAAAATCAGGATTCTGGGCGATCCGCTTCCTAATGACGAGAAGTCGACTGCCATCGACTGGGAAGTGCAAAAGGACTTCGAGTTCGAATACCAGATCGGATTTATCGAAGACTTTAATTATGATCTTTCCAACAAGGTCAAAATCAAATCATACAAGATCGAAGTAACCGACAAGGACGTTACGCAAACGATCGAAAACATGCGGCTCCGGCACGGTACTGAAACCCACCCTGAGACCAGCGAAGAAGTCGACACCCTGCGGGGTACCCTCGAAAAAACCGATACCGACTTCCGCGACGAACATGTGGCCATCACCATCGAGGAAGTAGATAAAAAGGAGCGGAAAAAATTCATCGGCGTTTCAGCCGGCAGCGTGATCGAATTTGATATCGACAAAGCGTTCCCCGGGGAAAATAAGGGTCGGTACCTGGGTTATGACGAAAACGACAAGGTCACCGGCACCGTAAGCTACACTGTGGAGACTGTCTCCCGTCAAACCCCCGCGCCGATCGATCAGGAGTTATTCGACAAAATTTTCGGCAAGGATGTCGTGAAGGACGAAGAAACGTTCCGGACGCGCATCAAAGAATCGCTCACCGAAGAGTACCAGCGCGAAGCAAAGCATTTCACGAATCACCTCATCGAAGACTACTACGTCGAGAACACTAAGATCGATCTCCCTGACGGATTCCTGAAGACCTGGCTCAAGAGGTCGGCACCCGATGTAACGGATGAACTACTGGAGCGCGAGTTCAAGGCGTATCGCCGACAACTCCTTTGGGACCTCATCAAGAATCGCATCGCAGAAGATAACGGCATCAAGGTCGAAGAAACAGAAGTACTGGACCGGACGAAGCAACTCCTCGCGTCACAGTTCGGAGGACAAGCCATCATCGAACAGTTGGGCGACCGCATGGACGCTATTGCAATGAACTACCTGACGAACAACGAGGGCGAAAACTACAGGCGCATTTCACGACAGTTGTTTGAGGAAAAGGTGTTGAACCTGATCACGGAGAAAGTCACCATTTCCGAGAAAGGTGTGAGCATCGATGAATTCTCAAAATTGGTGCGAGAACACACGCACTGAGACAGTGTGAGTGTGAGAGCGAGAGTACAATATTTCGGAAGCTAACCCGTCTGTTAGCCTAAAGACGCGAACTGGTCCCCTAAACCTTTTTTCACATTTTCTGGTTTAACGGAAAGTTGGATTTTAGGTGAGGGATACCTATGATTGTCGGGGACTTCCCCTTTAATTCACCCCTAAAAGCAGTTTTATTTACTCGTACCTATGAAGCAAAAAGATGAATTCAGCAAGTATGCTGTTCACCACCTGGGAATGAGCAGCGCGAGTCTCGAGCGGTATCAGCGATTCATGTTGGAAAATGCCGGCATATGGAATTTTACGCCAAACGTCATTGAAGAACGGCAAATGCGTGCCACCGTCATTGACGTATTCTCACGCTTGATGGCCGATCGTATCGTGTTCCTCGGAACTCCGGTCGACGATTACATCGCCAACGTCATTACCGCCCAGCTGCTATTCCTTGAATCCGCCGATCCGAAGAAGGATGTCGTGATGTATATCAACAGTCCCGGTGGGGCCGTATATGCTGGTCTTGGCATCTATGATACCATGCAGTACATCAACCCCGATGTGGCTACTATCTGTACCGGCCTGGCGGCCTCTATGAGCGCTGTCCTCCTTGCAGCCGGTACCACTAAGAAGCGTTCCGCCCTTCCCCATGCACGGGTAATGATCCACCAGCCGATGAGCGGAATGCAGGGCCAGGCGTCTGATATGGAGATTTCCCTGCGGCAGACCCTGGAAGTGAAAAAGGACCTTTACACGATTTTGTCCAAACACACGAACCAGAAGTACGAAAAAATAGAAAAAGATTCCGACCGGGATTACTGGATGAGGGCGTCTGAGGCCAAGGAATACGGGATTATTGACGAGGTTCTCGAACCGAAGCAATAGGGGGCCACTTGGGCTCCGAACCAGAACGGCCGAAAATTCGTACATTTGCTGGCAAGGACGCTCTAGAAAACACACTTTATGGCTGAAGTAACCTGCTCTTTTTGCGGTCGCAACAAAAAGGACGTGGACCTGATGATTTCGGGCATTCACGCCCATATCTGCGATAAGTGTGTCACACAGGCGAGCCAAATTCTCCAGGAGGAGAAGAAAAGCAAGAACGAAACCGCCCTTTCGCCCAATTTCAAGCTCCTTAAACCCCGTGAAATCAAGCAATTCCTGGACGAATACGTAATCGGCCAGGATGAGGCCAAAAAGGTAATTTCCGTTGCAGTATACAGCCACTACAAGCGGCTTATGCAGCGGAAGGGCGAAAACGACGTCATCATAGAGAAGTCGAATATCATCATGGTTGGCGACACAGGTACGGGGAAAACTTACCTCGCCCGTACCCTGGCCCGCCTCCTGCAGGTACCCTTCTGTATCGCGGATGCTACCGTGCTCACCGAAGCGGGATACGTTGGAGAAGACGTTGAAAGCATATTGACCCGCCTGCTCCAGGCTGCCGACTACAACGTAGAGGCAGCGGAACGCGGCATTGTATACATCGACGAGATCGATAAGATCGCACGCAAGTCCGATAATCCATCCATTACCCGCGACGTAAGCGGCGAAGGTGTACAGCAAGCGTTGCTGAAACTGCTGGAAGGGACATCCGTAAACGTTCCCCCGCAAGGTGGACGCAAGCACCCGGATCAGAAAATGATCTCGGTCAACACGGAAAACATCCTCTTCATCTGCGGCGGTGCCTTCGAGGGCATTTCGCGAATCATCGCCAACCGCCTGAACACGCGACCTCTCGGGTTTGCCACCGCACAGGATGGATACCATCACGCCATGCTGGACAAGGACAACTTGCTACGGTATGTTTCTGCTCAGGACCTGAAGACATTCGGCCTCATCCCCGAACTCATCGGACGGCTTCCCGTGGTGTCTTACCTCAACCCGCTCGACAAGGAAGCGCTGCGCCGCATCCTCACCGAACCGAGAAACGCACTCATCAAACAGTACAAGAAGCTGTTTGAGATGGAGAACATCGAGATCGAGTTCAAGGAAGGCGCGATCGATTTTATTGTCGAGAAGGCAATCGAATTCAAACTCGGCGCGCGGGGTCTCCGCAGCATCTGCGAGGCAATCATTACCGACGCCATGTTCGAGTTGCCGTCTGAGCGTTCCACCGACCGCCTCGTCATCAACCGCGCGTACGCGGAAGAAAAGTTCAGCAAGTCGCAATACAGCAAGCTGAAGGTTGCTTAAACATCCTACGCACGCAGATAGCGTACCATCAATCGCGCAGCATTTTCAGAC
>DATCLO010000075.1:0-19262 GCA_036563875.1 Cyclobacteriaceae bacterium | reverse complement strand
CGTTAAGCCCGTTCAAATAGACTTCCGACTCATTCTTTGAGTTGACCTTAAATGATATCGACACCGTGGCCAGAGCCTTTGCCACTTCCCTGGGGTTGGAAAGCGCAACGTGATTGTTCAGGAAATGCAGCGTCACCGCCCGGTACATGGCACCGGAATCGATGTAACGGTACCCCAGCGCTGCGGCGACTTTACGCGCCGTCGTGCTCTTGCCGCATGCCGAATAGCCGTCAACCGCAATTGTGATCTTTCGCAGGTTCATCAGCAGTCCTTTTGCGGACAGGGAATCGGCTTTCCCGGCTTCAGCTTCTTGTTTGGTCGGTGGGAGGCGCAACCGGCGGCCACCGTCATCAGAAAAATGGCCAGAATCAGCTTAGCTTTCAAAGCGCTCATATTTTGGTTAATGGCTTAAAGAAAAGAGGAATAGTCGGGATTTGGAAACCGCCCGCCGAAAACTAAAACCAGATGTCGCACGTTTACCATATGACGCCACACCATATCTTACTATGCTATGACAGAGACAGATGAAGGAAAAGCCGAAGGCATGTTCCGCAACTTCGGCAAGCGCGTAGATAAGTTCCTGGAAGAGCTGGACGAGGCCGGTGAGCGGCTTCAGAAGGAATTTCAGGAAAAATACGAGGAGCTTAAGCGCTCCGCTGAAAAGCTTAAAGCAGAATCGAAGAACAGGGAACGCTGGCAGGAGGTTGAAGATAGCCTCAAGAAAGCCAGCGAACATCTGAAGGAAGCTTTTGACGCAGCATTCCGGAAAAAGAAAACAGAGTAAGCACCAAACAAAAACAGCACGGCATTAACCGCGCTGTTTTTGTTTGGAGTATGTATAAGCCTCATCCGATCGACACGCGCCGGAATTCAGCCACGGTCAATCCTTTTGACACGCTTTCGAGATATTGCGCCACCGTCTTTGAATTGTCTTTTACAAAAGCCTGGTGAAGCAGCGTGCTTTCGCGGAAGAACTTCTGCAGCTTCCCTTGCGCAATCTTGTCAACCATGTTGGCAGGCTTGCCTTCGGCGATGATTTGCGCGCGGGCGATTTCAAGTTCCTTTTCGATGATGCTCTTGTCAACTGAATTTTCGTCTACAGCGACAGGATTCATCGCAGCGATCTGCATGCCTACGTCCTTGCCGGCATCAGTAACGTCCTTTCCGTTAACGCCTTTCAATGCGACAAGCACACCGAGCTTGCTGCCGGCGTGAATGTAGGGGATCACCTTCTCACCCGTCATGTGAACATATTCACTGATCTCGATCTTCTCACCGATCTTGCCCACCAGTTCAACGATGTGTTCCGAGATTGTGAGATCGCCGGCTTTGAGCGCCAGCAACTCTTCACGAGTCGCGGGTTTATGTTGGAAAGCCGTGTCAGCGATCAGCGCGCCCAGCTTTTGAAACGCTTCATTCTTGGCCACGAAGTCCGTCTCGCAATTCAGCGCCACGAGGACAGCCTCCCGGTTGTCATCGCCGGTGCGTACAAATACAGCCCCTTCCTTAGCCTCTTTGTCTGAGCGGGAGGCAGAGACCTTCTGGCCTTTCTTCCGAAGAATCTCGATGGCCTTATCAAAATCTCCGTCCGCTTCGGTGAGGGCCTTCTTGCAGTCCATCATACCGGCGCCGGTCATTTGTCTGAGCTTGTTCACATCTTGCGCTGTAATAGCCATACCAATTGCGTTTTTTTTTGAGTTGTTAAGATTTTCTACGATAGAACCCGAAGGTCCATAAACAACTGAACACCGGCTTGCGACCGATGTTCAGTTTAGCGTTTTATCCACTTCCTGATCACGGATCGACGACCCGATACATCAGCTCAGGAGAAATGTCACTTTGATTCTTCGATGGTTTCCTTTTCGTCGATCTTGCGCTTCTCCTCTTCTTCTTTCTTCAATGCCGCGTCTTCCTTATCGCGCTTACGTTCCATCAGTCCTTCTTCAATTACGCTACCGATATAACGCGTAATGATGCTGATCGACTTGAATGCGTCGTCATTTGCCGGGATGGGGAAGTCGACGCCGTCAGGGTCGGAGTTCGTATCCACCATGGCAAACACGGGGATGTTGAGCTTCTGAGCTTCCGTCACGGCGATATGTTCACGCTTGACGTCGATTACGAACAGCGCAGCCGGGAGACGATTGAGATCGGCAATACCACCGAGCAACTTCTCCAGCTTAGCCTTTTCGCGCTGGATCATCAGACGCTCGCGCTTCGCAAGGTTGAGGAACGACTCGTCCTTCATCAGCTTTTCGATCTGCGAAAGCTTTTTCAGCGATTTGCGGATCGTCGCAAAGTTGGTAAGCATGCCACCCAGCCACCGTTCTGTGACGTAAGGCATGTTCAAACGCTTCGCTTCTTCAGCGACGATGTCCTTGGCCTGCTTCTTCGTGGCCACGAACATGATCTTGCGACCCGAACGTACAATGTTCTTTAGCGAATACGCAGCCTCTTCGAGGCATGCCAGAGTCTTGTTAAGATCGATCAGGTGGATCCCGTTGTTTTCCATGAAGATGTACTCCGCCATCTTAGGGTTCCACTTCCGGGTAAGGTGACCGAAATGAACGCCGGCATCCAGTAGTTGCTGATATGTGAGTTTTTCTGCCATTAAATTTCTATTACAGTAATTAACGCTTGCTGAACTGGAATCTCCTTCTTGCTTTCCTTCTTCCGTACTTCTTCCGCTCAACCATACGCGAATCACGCGTCAGCAAGCCTTCTTTACGGAGAACGGTTTTGTGCTCTGCATTCACCTGAACGAGGGCACGGGCAATACCCAGGCGTACGGCTTCTGCCTGTCCGCGTATTCCACCACCTTCAACATTCACGGTGATGTCAAATTCACCGTCTGATTTCACAGCAGCGAGCGGCTGCTTTACAAGCGTCTGATGGATTTCAGAAAGGAAATAGGCGTTGAGCGCCTTGTCGTTGACTTTTACTTCTCCCTTTCCCGGTTTGAGGTAAACCCGGGCTACCGCTGTTTTACGTCTTCCAATTGTATTGATACGATCCATCTATCAGAGCTTGATTTCCTTAGGTTGTTGTGCGGCATGAGGATGTTCAGCACCTGCATAAACGTGCAGGCTGCGATACAGCTGGTTGCCCAGCCTGTTCTTGGGCAGCATTCCGCGAACAGCGTGTTCTACGAGCCGCTCGGGGTGCTTGCTCCGGATCATAGCGGGCGTGTGCTCGCGCTGACCACCCGGATATCCAGAGTGCGTAAAGATCACCCGGTCCGTCCACTTCTTCCCTGTCATCCGCACCTTGGCAGCATTGATTACGATCACATGATCCCCGCAATCCTGGTTCGGCGTAAAGCCGGGTTTGTGTTTTCCGCGGATAATGCTAGCCACACGGCTGGCCAAACGGCCCAGCACCTGCTGGTTGGCGTCCACAATCACCCAGTTCTTTTCTACCTGAGCCTTGCTGAGTTGCGCCGTTTTGTAACTGTTGTGATCCACTCTATTATATTAAATGTCAATACAAAAACCGGGCATTTTTAGTGTCCGAAAACACCCCTTCCTGCCAAAAAGGGACACAAAGGTAACCGGTTGGTCACTCATATGCAAGCTGGCTAAAAAAATTGGTTTTGCCCCCTGGAGCAGCAAAAAGCACGCTTTTAGCGGTTTGCTTCCAGCTGCCGGATCAGCGCCCGCATGTCTTTGGGCAGGGGTGCTTCCACGAATACAGGATTGTTCGAGCGGTCCTCAAAACGGATGGAAAACGCATGGAGCGCAAGTCTTTTCATCAGGGGCTCCTCGTTTTCGTATTTCCCAAGGTTGAAGTGGCGCTTAATCGACGAGAGGTAAAAGGGCCGCCCTCCGTAAGTGGTGTCGCCCGTAATCGGCGCTCCCTTTGACGCGAGGTGGACGCGAATCTGGTGCATGCGGCCCGTTATGGGACGGCAGGAAATCAGGGTATGCATGCGATAAACGGCGATGGTGTTGAAGACCGTCTGGGCGGGCTGTCCATCCCGGTGGATCCGAACAATTCCATCGGTAGACTTTTTCAGTGGGCGATCGACCACAGTGTCCCGGAAATCATGCAGCCCGTCGCAAACCGCCTGGTAAACCTTATCAACAGTGCGGTTCTGAAACTGGAGTGCAAGATGGCGATACGCCTCCGGATTCCGCGCCAGCACCAACACCCCCGACGTATCCTTGTCAAGACGATGGCATACCTGCGCCTCGGCATGGTATTCCCGCGCCATGTCAAGGAGGTTGATCGGATCAGAACGATCGTGAAGGGTCGACAGTCCGGGAGGCTTATTGACAATCATGTAATCGTCGTCCTCCCGGAGAAGAATGTCGCTGAATCGGATTCGGTGTTTCAATTGTCGTGTTGAACTGCTAGCCAGACTCCCGGTCCATAATCTCTTTGCTGCGGGGCAATTTAAAACTAAACACGGAACCCTTGCCGGGAGTGCTGACAACGGCGGGTTTTGTGTGATGACCTTCCAAAATGTGCTTCACGATCGCCAACCCCAGGCCGGTACCACCCTTTTCCCGGCTGCGACTCTTATCAACACGGTAGAAACGCTCAAAAATTCGGTTGATGTGCTCCGCCGGAATGCCCTCGCCTTTATCGATGACCGACACGGTTACAAACTTTTTCCCCTGATCAAGGTCAACCACAACTTCACTGTCATCGTGCGAGTGGTTGACGGCATTGGATACCAGGTTGCTCAATACCTGGCTGATTCGTTTAGGGTCGGCGTAGGCCGTCGCAGAGCGGTCACCCTTGATCCGCAGCCTAATGCCACGCTTCGAAGCCTTTGTCTCAAATTGCTCCAGTACCTCCTCGGTGAGCTGGTAAAGATCGACGCTTTCGAAACGCATCTTGACCTGCCCGGTCTCGATCTGTGACAATGTAAGCAGATCTTCGACGAGCGCGTCGAGACCATCAAGACTTCGGGCCGCTTTTTTCAGAAATTTGTTTCTGACGGTCTTGTCATCGATAGCGCCGTCCAGCAGCGTGTGCACAAATCCCTGTGCGGCAAAGATGGGCGTCTTCAGCTCGTGCGATATATCAGCGATAAACTCTCTTCGAAACGCTTCGAGTTTTTTGAGTTCGTCTATTTCCTTCTGCTTGAGCTCGGCGAAGGAATAGATTTCTTCGTTAATGGCGCGAAGTGGATTGAGCCGCGTCGATTTCTTCTTACCCAGATCTGATAACTCCTTCTTGCGCAGTTTGGTCACGAGGTCGTGGATTCTGTTGAGCTCACGGAAGACGAGAAACTCAAACAGCAGGAAAACCAGCAGGTAAGAAACGGAGAAGCTGATGGCGAATGTGACCGACAGCATGGCTGCAGTTGCCGCGCGAAAGAGCGCAAGTCCGAGTGTGGTGGTCAATGCGATGCAAAGCGCCAGCAACAGGGCCAGTACCCGAGAGCTGTACAGCATGCGTTACGTCTTGCTGAATTTGTACCCGACGCCCTTTACGGTAGTGATGAAAGCGTCTCCGATCTTTTCACGCACTTTTCGGATATGCACGTCGACCGTGCGTGCGAGTACGTACACGTCGGAGCCCCAGATATTTTGCAACAACTCTTCGCGACTAAATACCTTATTTGGATTTTGCGCGAGGAAGAACAGCAACTCAAACTCTTTTTTGGGCAATGATATTTCCTTGCCATTAAGTTTCACTGTGTAGCTGGCGCGGTCGATGACGAGATCACCGGCAACTACAGACTCAGGACTTCTCTTTTGATTTCTCCGAAACAATGCCTGAATCCGACTGATGAGTGCGCGTGGTTTTATCGGCTTTGTGATGTAATCGTCGGCGCCAACTTCAAATGCTGCTACCTCTGAGTATTCTTCGGAACGTGCTGTGAGAAATATGATGAAGGTCTTTTGCAGCTGTGGATTATCGCGAAGTCGCCGGCAGGTTTCAACGCCATCCATTTTCGGCATCATAATATCAAGAAGTACCACATCCGGAAGGAACTTTTTCGCAATGGCGAGGGCCTGTTCGCCATCGCTGGCGGTCTTCACTTCAAATCCCGCTTTTTGAAGATTGTATTTCAGAAGCTCACGGATAGGCTCCTCATCATCTACCACGAGAATTTTTTGCGATTGCTTATTGCCCATGGGTCGCAATAGGTGCGGGGATTTGCGTCAAAAGTATAGAGAAAAAGGTGAATTAAAAATCAGCCGATTGTTGTTAACAATTCCTTAATCGGACAACGGCTAAAGCACTGAATAATGCTCCTTCAGGTATGCAATGTACGCCTTAAGGTCCCCGGCAAACTGCTCCTGCCAGGCCTGTATCAGTTCGTCCTGGCCCGACTGGTAATGAATGAACGACATGAAGAAAGCGTTGTTGGGAAGTTGACTCTTGAATCGGCGGGAAGGCTTCTTTCCGGAGTACAACGTCAGCGTATCCATTGTCGTGACGATGCGGCGGATCATGGCCTCCTTGAGTCGCTGTTTCGTAGAGATGGGCTCATTGCTTATCGCAGTATACAGGCTGTCCAGATATTGAGTTCCTCGGAGCACATGATTAACGAAGGCAACGTAATCGCTATCCTCATGAATGAACTTCAGGTATTCAGGGCTGTCGGGTCCGAATTTATACTTGAGAAACAGTTCCGCACCACGGTCGCCGATGAATGATGCAAGGTTTTCGTTAAAGTCGACACTGTCTTTAACGAAGATGGTAGCGTGAACCATTTCGTGGATGATGAGGCTTGCGAGATCGCCCTCTTTTCGTTCAAGCATTTTGCTAAGGATGGGGTCAGTGAACCATCCCAGCGTTGACCATCCGCCCGGATTGCGGACATTCACATCCCAACCTTCCGCTGCCAGTTCTTCCGCTTGTTTACGGGCGCTTCTTTCGCTGAAGAATCCTTTGTACGGAACGGAACCCAGGATGGGGAATTTCCAGTAGTGAGGCTTAAGCTGAAAACGTTCGCTTGCCGTGACTACCCACATGACCTCCTTTCCTTTCTGATCGTACAGCGTTTTGTAGTTGCGTGTATCGCGCAATCCCAAAGAGTCGATGGCAAAGGCGCGTACTTCATCGATCAGTCGCAGTTTCTGTTTGAGTGTATCGGGATAGGAAGGATCTGCGAGGTACTCCTCTACCGGTCGTGCCTTCCAGACGATAGTAAGCTGACCTTTCGCCTGGCTGATGCCGTAGACGATCAGATCGAAATACCAAATGGTCAGGATGGCCACCAGGATCAGGAGGACGAGAAGAATCCGCCGCAGGAGCCGCTGCACGCCAATACGCATAGCGGGTAAAATACCCCCTGTGCCGTAATTCTCCTACGGGAACACACAGGAATTTATTACTGACAACTACTGTCACGATCCTGTCATCCCATTTTTATATTGGTCCGCGTTCCCGTAATTTGTGCATATCAATCCGGAGAGAAACCGGGACCACAAAACAACCCTTATTTATGACTGACGCGAAAGAAAAACTGAAAGCCCTGCAGCTGACGATCGATAAACTGGAAAAGACCTTCGGGAAGGGTACGGTAATGAAATTGAGTGATGAGCGGGTGGCCGACATTCCATCAATCTCGACCGGTTCGCTGGGATTGGATCTCGCCCTGGGCATTGGCGGAATTCCGCGGGGCAGGGTAACTGAAATATACGGTCCTGAATCATCGGGTAAGACGACGCTCACACTGCACTGCATTGCAGAGGCGCAGAAAAAGGGTGGTATAGCGGCATTCATTGACGCTGAGCACGCTTTTGATAAGAGTTATGCGGAAAAGCTGGGTATTGATACTGAGAATCTTCTGATTTCGCAGCCCGACAATGGTGAGCAGGCATTGGAAATTGCGGATCACCTGATTCGCTCGGGAGCGATAGACATAATTGTAATTGACTCGGTAGCGGCGCTGGTTCCCAAGGGAGAACTGGAAGGCGAGATGGGTGAAAGCAAGATGGGGCTTCAGGCGCGCCTCATGTCGCAGGCTCTTCGCAAGCTCACGGGTACGATCAGCAAGACGGGATGCGCCTGCATCTTTATTAACCAGTTGCGGGAAAAAATCGGCGTCATGTTTGGCAACCCGGAAACCACCACGGGTGGTAACGCGCTCAAGTTTTACGCGTCGGTGCGACTCGATATTCGCAGGATTGGTCAGATCAAGGAAGCTGCGGACGACATCACGGGTAACCGTGTAAAGGTCAAGGTGGTGAAAAACAAGGTTGCGCCTCCGTTCAAGGTTGTCGAGTTCGACATCATGTATGGCCGCGGCATTTCGAAGTCGGGCGAAATTCTCGATCTGGGTACAGAATTAAATATTATACAAAAGTCGGGGTCATGGTTCTCCTACGAAGGCAACAAGCTCGGCCAGGGGCGCGATGCCGTCAAGCAATTGATTGAAGACAACCCCGAATTGATGGAAGAACTGGAGCGCCGCATTAAGGAAAAGGTGGCGCCGGTTGAGAATAACAACAAGAAAGTTTTGGAAGAAAGCGAAGCCTAGTTCAGAGGCGGACGCAGATGCAGGGCTGCAACCTGCCGGGCCACTGCGTCTGCAACTGCAACTGACTACGCTCGCAGGGCCTCTACAGGGTCCATACGCGAGGCCATAAGTGCGGGAACAAAACCTGACACGACGCCTATGGTCGAGGCTACACCAAGACCGAGTATGATATTTTTGGCAGTCAGCGCCACTACCAGACTGCCCAGTGGGATGAACGTTAACAGGTAGACGAGAAACAAGCCGGCCAATCCCCCAATGAGGCTGAGGAAGATAGCCTCGAAGAGGAACTGAAAGAGAATGAAGTAGTTCTTGGCGCCAAGTGACTTTTGCAAGCCGATAATGGCGGTGCGTTCCTTCACGGAGACGAACATAATGTTGGCGATCCCGAATCCACCGACCAGGATGGAGAAGCCGCCTATTATCCAGCCGGCGATGCTAACCACATCGAAGAGGCTACCGATGGCATTTAGCAGGGCTTCGGGCCGGTTGAGGGCGAAGTTGTCAGGCGTTTTTGGTGTCAGGCCGCGCCGCACGCGCAGCAGGCCGCGGATTTCGTTTTCGAGCTCGACGAGCCCGACGTCGTAGTCTCGTCCCTTAACCCCGATGCGGGAACTGATCTCCCAGCGTCGACCCGTGCCCGTGAGAAACAATTTTCGGAAAGACTGATAAGGAACGATAACCGTGTAATCGTTGCTGGGTGTACCTAGGAACGACTGACCTTCCCGATCGACGACGCCCACAACGCGATACTTCAAATTTCTGATCTTTACTTCTTCGCCAATCGGATCCTGGTTATTGGGGAAAAGGGCTCGTGCGACTTCATATCCCAGCACGGCGACATTTCGTCCGGCCTCAATCTCGTCTCCTGTGAAGAAGCGACCCTGCGTGATTTTCATGTCGAATATCTCATCGTACCCCAGCGAGCCGCCCGCCAGGGCGATGTCGCCAATGCTATTGCTGCCTCTCTTGACAACGATATCACCCCTCCGGGCAAAGATGGCAATCGCGCTTTGGTGCTTCAGATTAGCGGCGAGAAACCGATAGTCACTGTACGACGTGTTCGGTCTGGCCAGGAAATCCCACCACCGGTACTCTTGATCCCCTGCTTCCGGGAGGAACGGCCATTTCTCTACATAAATGACACCGGTACCCAGAAAATCGAGACTGTCTTTGATATTCTTTTCCAATGAATCGACCAGGGTGAGGACGGCAATGATGAGGAAAATCCCGATGGTCACGCCCAGCAGTGAAAGAATCGTGCGCAGCAGGTTAGCCCGCAGTGCGTTCCAGGCAAAACGAAAACTCTCAAGAACCTGCAGGAATGTCTTCATCGATCTTTCCGGTCCGGGTAGTGCGCTCTATGGGTCGGCGACAGGCGGGCAAAATTACGGGTAATTGACAGCAAATGCCGCTTTTTCTAAGAACGGCAAAAACATCCCCCTGTTTTCCGCAAATCACGAATAATCGCTTATTTTTGCAACCTTATTTAAAGAAATAGCCATCCCACGGCTTATTTTGCCGTCTTTTATGAAGCTATCCGAGTTTAAGTTCGAACTTCCCAACAACCTGATCGCCCTTGAACCCGCCCCGAATCGTGACGAATCGAGGCTAATGGTTGTTCACAGGGATACCGGTGAAATCGAGCACCGGATATTCAAGGACCTGGTCGAGTACTTCGAGGAAGGCGATATCCTCGTAGGGAATGATACTATGGTGTTCCCTGCCCGGTTGTACGGGCGGAAGGAGAAAACGGGCGCGAAGATCGAGGTCTTCCTGCTGCGTGAACTCAACGCGGAAATGCACCTGTGGGATGTGCTGGTCGACCCGGCGCGTAAAATCCGCGTGGGCAACAAGCTGTACTTCGGCAACGGCGACCTCGTGGCAGAAGTGATTGACAATACGACGTCACGCGGGCGCACCATTCGTTTCCTCTTTGATGGCGACTCCGAAGCCTTTGATAAGGTAGTGGAAACACTCGGCGAAACTCCGCTGCCGAAATACATCAAGCGCAAGGTAAAGCCGGAAGACAAGGAACGGTTCCAGACGATTTATGCCCGCCACAAGGGCGCAGTCTCCGCTCCTACCGCAGGCATGCACTTTACGAAGCAACTGCTCAAACGTCTTCAGATCAATGGCGTGGAGATGGTTTTCATAACCCTCCACATCGGGCTTGGTACATTCCGTCAGGTTGACGTCGAAGACCTGACGAAGCACAAGATGGACTCCGAAAACTTTATCGTCGGACCCGAGGCCGTCGCTGCTGTCAACAAGGCACTCGACAACAAAAAGCGCGTTTGTGCCGTCGGTACTACCTCTATGCGCGCACTCGAGTCAGCCGTGTCAGCCAACAACCGCCTCAAGGTGAAGTCAGGCTGGACCGACAAGTTCATCTTCCCCCCATACGAATTCAAGATCTGCAACGCCATGATCACCAACTTCCACATGCCGGAGTCAACGCTCCTCATGATGGCCTGTGCCTTCGGCGGATACGAGCTGATCATGGAAGCTTATAAGATCGCCAAGAAGGAAAAGTACAGATTCCTCACCTACGGCGATGCGATGCTCATTCTGTAAGGTTGAAGATTCCATAAGAATTGAATAGCGAATACGCCATTATCGTGGCGGGTGGCAAGGGCACCCGGATCAATAGCAAGGTGCCCAAACAATTCGTGGAGGTAAACGGCCTCCCGGTCCTCATGCACACCATCAACGCCTTCCTCGACTATTCCAATTCCCTTCATATCATCCTCGTTCTCCCTGAAGACGAAATGTCCACATGGAAAAGCCTGTGTGAGCAGCATCGCTTTAGGGCGAACATCACGCTGCAATCCGGAGGTATGACCCGCTTCCAATCGGTAAAACGAGGTCTTGAAAAAATCACGGGCGACGGGCTCGTAGCGGTACACGATGGCGTCCGCCCCCTGGTCAGCAAGGAACTCATCGCTGCCACCTTTACCTCCGCCGCAAAGCATGGCGCCGCAGTTGCCGCCGTCAGGCCAAAGGAATCTTTAAGGGAAGACATTGACAGCACTACGCGCGCCGTCGATCGGTCGCGGTACTGGATGGTGCAAACGCCACAGACATTTCGCGCCTCCCTTTTGCGCAGGGCCTACCAACTCGAAGAAGACCCGACGCTAACAGACGACGCGAGCGTCGTAGAACGGTATGGCTACGCGATAACGCTTGTTCAGGGTCATTACGACAACATAAAAATTACAACAGCAGAAGACCTCGAAATAGTTGCAGCGTTGTTAAGAAAAAAAAGCTGACCCCAACGGTCAGCTTTTTACTGTCTTTTTCTTCCCGACTCGGGATCAGTATTCGTCTTCGTTGAAGAAGAAATCTTCCTTGGTAGGATAATCCGGCCAGATTTCTTCAATGCTCTCGTACGGCTGGCCGTCGTCCTCCAGTTCCTGGAGGTTCTCAACGACTTCAAGCGGTGCACCTGACCTGATCGAATAGTCGATCAGTTCATCCTTCGTAGCGGGCCAGGGTGCATCCTCCAAATACGAAGCAAGTTCGAGTGTCCAGTACATTTTCTGTTATCCCCCTAATTTTCCGCAAAAATAAAATATAATTCTTCAAAACAAACAAACGAAAACCTTTCCTTCCGGTTACCATGGAAGATGGCAAAAACTTGCGTTTTGGCCCAACCGGGACAAAGAATTGACAACGGATGAAAGGGCAAACTTATTTTGCCATATTTGCGGCAAAACGACCCGGGATACTCCCGGTATCGGTTCAACTGAACGACAATGAGCGACGAAAAGATCATATTTTCCATGTCCGGGGTTTCTAAGATTTACCCCCCGGCTAAGCAAGTACTTAAAGACATCTACCTCTCCTTCTTCTACGGAGCCAAGATCGGCGTGCTCGGTCTTAACGGATCCGGGAAGTCTTCCCTGCTGAGAATCATCGCAGGTATAGACAAAGACTATCAGGGAGAAGTTGTGTCTGATCTGGGTTATTCGGTCGGACTTCTTGAACAGGAACCACAACTCGACAAAAACAAAACCGTTCGGGAGGTGGTCGAAGAAGGCGTGCGCGAAATCGTAGACCTTCTGAAAGAGTTCGAAGCGGTCAACGAAAAATTCAGCGACCCCAAGATCATGGAAGATCCCGACGCGATGGAGAAACTCATCGCCCGTCAGGGAGAAATCCAGGAAAAATTGGACGCTACCGGTGCCTGGGAACTCGACCACAAACTGGAACGCGCAATGGATGCGCTCCGCTGTCCTCCGCCGGAAACACCAGTGTCGATCCTTTCCGGAGGAGAGAAGCGCCGCGTCGCCCTTTGCCGGCTGTTGCTGCAGCAACCCGACGTTCTGCTCCTCGACGAACCTACCAACCACCTCGACGCGGAATCCGTTCACTGGCTTGAACAACACCTGAGGCAATACAAGGGAACGGTGATCGCCGTAACGCACGACCGCTATTTCCTCGACAACGTAGCGGGCTGGATCCTTGAACTCGACCGTGGAGAAGGTATTCCGTGGAAAGGAAATTATTCTTCCTGGCTGGAACAAAAACAAAAGCGTCTGGCCATGGAAGAAAAGCAGGAATCAAAGCGACAAAAGACGCTGCAACGCGAGCTCGAGTGGGTACGCATGAGTCCCAAAGGCCGCCACGCTAAAGCCAAAGCCCGTCTCGGCGCCTACGAAAAACTGCTGAGCCAGGAAGCGAAAGAACGCGAAGAAAGGCTCGAGCTCTTCATCCCGCCCGGTCCCCGTCTCGGCAATAAAGTCATCGAAGCTGTCGGTGTTTCGAAGGCGTTTGGCGACAAACTATTGTACGAAAATCTTACCTTCTCACTCCCGCCCGCAGGTATCGTTGGTGTTATTGGCCCCAACGGAGCCGGAAAGACCACGCTGTTCAGGATGATTCTTGGCAGAGAAAAGCCGGACAGCGGAACCCTTACCATTGGCGAAACGGTGAAGATTGCGTACGTCGATCAGGAACATGACGACCTCAATCCTGACCACACCGTATGGGAAGCCATTTCCGGCGGCAACGAACTCATTGAACTCGGCGGCAAGCAGATCAACTCCCGAGCGTATGTCGGCAAGTTCAACTTTGGCGGCAACGATCAACAAAAGAAGATCAGTGAACTGTCAGGCGGAATGCGAAACCGTGTACACCTTGCCATCGCCCTCAGGCAAGGCGGGAACCTTCTGCTGCTGGACGAGCCCACAAACGACCTCGACGTCAATACACTGCGTGCGCTGGAAGAAGCGCTCGAAAACTTTGCCGGATGCGCTGTGATTATCTCTCACGACCGGTGGTTCCTCGATCGCGTCTGCACGCACATACTGGCCTTTGAAGGTGATTCCCAGGTGTATTGGTTCGAAGGTACCTACAGCGAGTACGAAGAAAACAAAAAGAAACGCCTCGGCGACGACCAGCCCCACCGTATCCGGTACAAGAAACTCGTCGGATAACCGCACGAGAGTTCGGGCAAGGAAAACGTGAACACCTAAACACACAAGCACGTGAAAGGGCTGATTACTATCATCATGCTCACGCTCTCCAATGCGTTCATGACCTTCGCGTGGTACGGACACCTGCGTTTCAAGGACATGAAGTGGAGTCAGAGCCTGCCGCTCTTCACCATCATCCTCATTAGCTGGGGTATAGCATTCTTCGAGTATGTCCTGCAGGTTCCTGCTAACCGCATTGGATATAAGGCGTACGGCGGACCGTTTAGCCTCGTTGAGCTCAAGGTCTTACAGGAAGTAATCACGCTGACGGTATTTGTAATATTCTCGCTGCTGCTTTTCAAGACAGAAACCTTCCGAATGAATCACCTCGTCGGATTCGTATTTCTGATTCTGGCGGTCTATTTCATTTTCAAAAAGTAAAGCAGGCTTAACATCCTATGTGTTCTACGTGTTTCTATGTGTCCTATGTGGTTCAAAAAAATCTGGAACCACATAGAGCAAATGGGTAACACATAGGGCACATAGGGGTTTCATTAGCGCTCGATATCTGCTTCCTGGGTTTTCCACCGCTCATGCATCCACACCCACTGTGTCGGGTGTTTCCTGATCCATTCTTCAATCATCGCGGTAAGAACCTGAGTGTTGTACACCACATCTTCATCCTCGTCGCCGGTAATCCGCATCTCTACTTCCGGCAGAATGTGCATGTGGTGCATGCCATCCTCACCAAGGTAAACGTACGTGGGCACAATGGCCGCTCCCGTCTTTAAGGCAAGCACCGTCGCCCCGACCGGAGTGTACGCCTTTCGGCCAAAGAAATCCACGAAAACGCTCTTTACCTTCGTATCCTGATCAATAAGCAACGCCACCGATCCACCTGACTTGAGGACCTTGATCATTCTGAACGTCTCGCGCCCACGTTCTATCGCCACGGCACCGTGCTTGTTTCTGTAGTTCCACAAAAGATCATTCAACCTCGGATCTTTCAATGGCGTTCCGATAATATTGGGACGAAGGCCACGCAGCGCCATATTCGTAACCTGCAGATCGAAAGCCCCAAGATGACAGGTTAAAAAGATCACACCCTTGCCTTTGCGGTTGGCCTTTTCAAAATTTTCATAGTTGTGGGTCACGAGTATCCGGTTCAGTTCCTCCAGGGTCGAGATACGCGAGGCACGGAGAATCTCGCCGGCATTCTTGCCCATCATGCGGAATGTCTCCCGGGCCATTGACCGGATAGCACGCTCGGGATACTCGGGAAAGGCGATGGAAAGATGCTTCCGCATCAGCTTTTTCGTCTTTCCTGACATCGCATGGGCGAGTACTCCCAGCCACCCGCAGAACGACAGCCAAAGGCGTCGCGGCACGACTGCAGACAGCGATATCAGCGTCCTGACGAGACCGTAAAGAGCATCATACTTTATCTTTTTCCTGAACTTTCTAAACCCCGACATAGTTTGCGAAGATAATAATTCGTCAGGCTTTGCTTATTTTTATTAACCGTGATGAAACATCTCTATATCGTGCGACACGCGAAATCCAGTTGGGACGACCTGTCCCTGCAAGACGCACAACGTCCTCTTAGTGAAAGAGGACGCAGGGACGCACCACGAATGGCCAAGCGCTTCAAGGAACGGGAAGTCGCCGTGGGGCAAATGATCTCCAGCCCGGCAGTGCGCGCTATGGAAACTTGCAAGGTGTTTGCCAGCATCCTCGGCTACCCTGAAAAGGATATCCGCATAGAACGATCCCTCTATCATGCCAGTGAAGATGGCATGCTGGAAGTGGTGCGGGGACTAAGCGACACGCTCGACAACATCATGATCTTTGGTCACAATCCGGGACTCACGGACTTTGTCAACTCACTGACATCCCAAACCATCACCAATGTACCTACCTGCGGTATTGCAGGACTCACTTTTCCTGTCGATCGCTGGCAAGACGTCACCTGGGGCATGGGTACCCTGGAATACTACGACTATCCAAAAAGCAAAGAAAGAAAGTAGGATTACAATCGCATCAACTCACGGGGAAGATCGGTCGCTGATTTCCTGAGGATGCCGAATTCGCGGAAGCGAAATCCGACAAGAAGTCGAAACGTACTGCTGTTGTTGGCAAACCGAATATCGTCAAAACGAACGGTACGCGACTGTTGTGAAAAATTGAAGCCCGCGAAAAAAGTATCCGTGCTGTAACCGGCCCCGATCCTCACGGAGGCGAACACGTCAAATCGAATATCGTGCTTGATCTGATCGTCTTCATCAAGGTAGTACGTCCAGTTGTGTGCCGGACCGACAGTCAGCATGCCACTCGCGAAGAAATGACCTCTTACAAACGTGTATGCATATCCGGGCGCAAGGCTCAACGTCGTGTACTTTAATTTTCGAAGGCCCGCTGCACCATCGCGCACGCTAAACAAGACTGAATCACCTACCAACTTGAAGCCATTCAGCGTTCCGGAAAGCATAACAGATCCTCCACTCATCAACTGCCTTTCCGAAAAATTGAAGGCCGACCGTAATGAATAGCGATTTGGTTGGAACACGTATGTTCCCGTAATGCCGACATTGCGCGCCGTCATATCCGGACGCACGACGTAGAAGTAGGAAGTCACGTCATCATCGTTGGTGTAAAAACCCGTGTATCGTTGTACGAAAAGATCTGCACCCCATGATCTTCCTAGAGCATTGATCTGAAAATCTCGAACGCGCGAGTGACCGAAGACCGCCGGGTCTTTCTCCTTGAGGGGAACCGCCACGGTGAATTCAAGGGTAACGTCGAACACGTGTGCACCCAGACCAAGCGTGTAGGCATTGTTTGGCTTATACTCAAACGGTCGATTGCTGGCAGGATCCCTGACGGAAAAATTGAGACTGCGTTGCTTCAGTACGGGCCAAACGAGAAAGTAGTCGGAATAAGACTTGATGAGGGTATGGCTCAGCGTGTCATGTTCCTGCGCAAAAGCGGGAATGATGCCCGGCAGGCACAAACCAAACACGATGGCCCTTAACCGCATGCTTACAGAATGTATTCACTAAGGTCTTTGTTTTTGATCAGCCCCTGGAGTTTTTCCCTCACCATTTCAGCGTTGATGGTAATGATTGCGTTGGCGCCAATCTTATCAGGTACGTCGAAGAGGAATTCGTTCAGCAGCCTGCTCATTACGGTATGCAAGCGTCGTGCGCCAATATTCTCGATTTCGGAGTTTATGGCGAAGGCTGTGCCCGCTATTTCTTCGATCGCGTCCTGAGTAAAGGTAATCTTTACGCCTTCGGCCGCAAAAAGCGCTTCGTATTGCTTCGTTAAAGCGTTCTTTGGTTCGGTGAGAATTCTGACAAAGTCTTCGCGGGTCAGGTTTTCCAGCTCTACACGGATGGGAAAACGGCCCTGTAATTCCGGAATAAGATCTGACGGTTTGGCAACGTGGAATGCCCCTGCCGCAATAAACAGAATATGATCCGTTTTGATTATGCCGTGCTTTGTATTAACCGTACTTCCCTCAACAATCGGAAGAAGGTCGCGCTGCACACCTTCCCTGCTCACATCAGGTCCGCCCCCCTTTTGTCCCCCTGACGATGCAATCTTGTCGATTTCATCGATGAATATAATCCCCGAATTTTCGGCCTTGCGAATTGCCTCTTCCTTCACTTCATCCATGTCGATGAGTTTCGCGGCCTCCTCTTCGAGCAGTATCCTTCGTGCCTCCGCCACAGTCACGCGACGCTTCCGTGTTTTCTTGGGGAGCATTCCGTTAAGCATCTCCTGCAGGTTCATCATTGACACTTCGTCCATGACACCTGCACCAACCATTCCGATGCCCGGCGTGGCCGGTGCTTTGATGCTAATGTCTATACGCCGATCATCTAGTTCACCATTTCGGATTTTCTCCCGGAAGAGATTTCGCGTGCGTTCATTCAACTCTGCATCGGAGTCAGAAGCTGTTGCCTCCTGCGTGGCCGGTTGAAAGCCTGGCGCCTTCGGAGCTGGCTGAGGTCTCAGCGGCGGAATCAGCGCATCGAGAATTATTTCTTCAACTGCAAGTGCAGCCTTTTCTTTTACCTGCTCTTTCTTTTGCGCCTTGACGAGGTTCACTGCCTGGTCTACAAGATCGCGGACCATGCTTTCTACGTCGCGTCCAACATAGCCCACTTCCGTGAACTTTGATGCTTCCACCTTTACGAAGGGAGCATCGGCAATGCGCGCAAGCCGGCGCGCGATTTCCGTCTTACCGACACCCGTAGCACCAATCATCAGTATGTTGTTGGGAACAATTTCCCGCTGCATGTCGGGCTCGACACTCATCCGCCGCCACCGGTTGCGAAGTGCAATCGCGACGTTGCGCTTGGCATCGTATTGACCAATAATGTATTTGTCCAGCTCCTCAACAATTTGTTGGGGCGTCAGGTACTTGTTATCCATCATAGTATTGTTCTTCTCTTCAACATCCCGTTAATATCGGCGGCGAGGGTGAGATTGTAGGAAGCCACGCCAGCTATATAACCAGATCGGCCGAAAGTAAATTCAAATGCCTTAACCATTGCCGAGAAACCTAGCGTAAGGCCCGCACCTCCGCCATATTCCTCCATCCGCAGTTCGCGGTGTAGCCTCACATTGTATCCTGCCAGAAGCGAAACATTTCGGTGTAGCAACACTTCCGCACCAAAATTAACGTGGCGCAGGACTTTGTTCAAAGCGGACACATGCTCGTTCAAAGGATCGTAATATCCATCGTCAACATCAGCGAGATCATGGACCGTAAGCGAAAAACGAACAGGCATGTGCTCGGGTTTGAAGGTAACGCCAACCTGCACATCAAAGGGAGGTGAGGTTGTGCTCGACTCCGAATATTCAGAAAGTACAAATCCGGCATTCCGGATTACGAGTCCGATACTCAGGTCCTGATCCGGATGAACGAACACACCGCCAATGTCAAACAACAACGCGCTCGACCGAAACCCTGCAAAAGAGGAAAACACACCCTTCATCGTCACACCGAAGCGATAATGCGAAATCGTGTGACTTTTGCTGACGAGCAGTGCAGTCTCGCGCGCGTTAAATTCGCCGAGCTCCATTCCCGACGGATCGTATCCTTCGAACGTCCCATAGTCCATGTGCTGCACGCCGAACTGCAGCGTTCCGATCCGGTTGAATTTTGCGGAATAGGCGAACGTCGTCTGCCCTATATCGCCGGTAAAGAATCGGTAGCCTGCCGAACCCCAGCCCGCGAGGCTGTCACTTATCAGCGACGGATTGGAAAAAAAGAAATTGACATCGCGATCGGTAAGCGAAACGTTCACGCCACCGAGCGCCGCAAGACGCGCATTGCCGGGAACATCAAGGAAAGTGTAGGAAGGACTGCCACTCGTCTGGGCATGCGC
>DATCLO010000074.1:0-29873 GCA_036563875.1 Cyclobacteriaceae bacterium | reverse complement strand
GCTCTGGGCAAGAATGACGCAACGGTGGGGTGAACACGACTTCGAAGCCAACGCACGTGATGGTTTCGGATGCGACTGGCCGATCCGATACAAAGACCTGGCGCCATGGTATTCACATGTCGAGCGGTTCGTCGGCATCAGCGGTAATCGCGATGGTCTTCCTCAAATCCCGGATGGTGAATTCCTTCCCGCGATGGAGTTGAACTGCGTGGAGAAACATTTCCAGGAATCGGTACATGCCAATTTTCCCGACCGACGCGTGGTTGTCTCAAGAACTGCAAACCTTTCGCAAGCCCATAATGGTCGCGGCCCTTGCCAGTATCGGAACCTATGTCATCGTGGATGTCCGTTTGGTGGATACTTCAGCGCTAATGCCGCTACCATCCCCGCGGCTGAAGCGACGGGCAACATGACGCTGCGGCCCTATTCGGTTGTTCATTCCATCATTTACGATGAGCAAAAGGGTCGCGCCACCGGTGTACGTGTTATTGACGCACAAACAAAGGAAGCGACGGAGTATTACGCCCGCATCATCTTCGTCAATGCGGGTACGTTGAATACGACGCTCATTCTGCTTAATTCTACGTCCAACCGATTCCCTAATGGTTTGGGAAACGATAGTGGCGTACTGGGTCACTACCTGATGGATCACAACTATCGTGGCAGGGTCAGAGGTGAATTCGAAGGATTCCAGGATAAATACTACGCCGGACGCAAGCCCGGCGGCTGGTACCTGGCGCGCTTCAGAAATTTCGGAAAGGATAAGCAGAAAGACTTCCTCCGCGGTTATGCTTTCTCGGGGAGTGCAAGCCGGTCGCGTGGCAACCTTCAGGAAGGTGATCCGACTATCGGCGCAGTCTTTAAGGAGAAGCTAAGTGAGCCCGGCGTATGGGGTATGGGCATAACGGGAATGGGTGAACACCTCCCGTATTTCGAAAATCATGTTCGTCTCAGCAAAGACAAGAAAGACGAGTGGGGTATACCGCTGCTGGAGATCGATTGTGAATACAAAGATAACGAAGTGGCTATGCTGAAAGACCTTCTCGCTACGGGGGCGGAAATGTTGGAAAAGGCCGGCTTCAAGAATATTCAGGCTACGGATTCAAAGCAGGCTCCCGGTCTTGGCATCCATGAAATGGGTACCGCCCGCATGGGCAAAGATCCCAAAACATCAGTCCTCAACGGCATCAACCAAATGCACAGCGTGAAAAACGTCTTCGTCTCCGACGGCGCCTGCATGGCATCTTCCGCATGTCAAAACCCTTCAATCACCTACATGGCCCTAACAGCAAGGGCGGCAGATGCGGCGGTAAGAGAGATGAAGAAGGGGAATATCTGAAGTGTTGAAGTGTTGGAGTTTTGTTGTACAAACCAATTCGACCGTGCAAATGTCCCGGGGGTCCTTATTAATTATTAATTATTAAGCTACCTGGCCGCCATCGCTTTCTGATCCACAACCAATCCCACAGTCAACAGCACAAACAAATTCCCACTGTCTGACCCAGAGTTGCGGTATATGAGATACAAGTCATGGAAGCCCTCCGTTGGCTGGATTGCAGCTCGCACTTGCACACCGGCTTGCTGAGCCTGAGTGGGCTTTATCGGAGCCGATGTTCCGATTACGGGTCCGGTAGGAGAGTCGATACGCACTTCCACGATACCACCGGAAAAACCGTAGTTCGCGGGTGCAGATGCGACGAAATTCATCGCACCGACTCCAGTGAGGTCGATGTTTTCAAATCCTATGTATGCGCCATCGCGTGAGCCAATCACCATGTCAGTCTCATTGAAACGAAACTTATTTATACCATCTTCGATGGTGGCTGACGCTGCAGAGAATGTGGGCGCGCGAAGCACAAAAGTCTGCTCGTTGCGAATGGGAGGCACGCCGTTGGCGCCTTTGTCGGTATATGCCGCGCGACCAATGAGCACGCCCCTGTTAGCAGCCTGCACCCGGTATCTTCCCTCCACAGGAAGCGTGATGGCGGGCTTTTGATCTGCGAGGCTAAGGATGTACTCGACCATCTGCGCGGTTTGTTCCCGTGTCAGGGTAGGATGAGCTGACATGGCAACGTCACCCCATACACCACTGCCGCCATTAATGATCTTGTCGGAAAGGTAATCGCGCGCGGTGGGATTATTCTTATACTTCTTCGCTACATCAATATACATCGGGCCGATCGACTTCCGGTCTATCTGGTGGCAAGCCATGCAATCGCTCCCTTCCATAAGTGCTTTGGCTGCTGCAAACCTGTCGGCTGCTTCATCCGCAGCCCGGTGTCCCTGGGCGATTTGCACCTCATCGTAACCTTCTTCAAGGTAGTCGATGGTTACAGATACTGCCTGAGGATCGATGCGCCCGTCGTCAAGGCTTCCATCTTCCTTATCAGTCACCTTTACGGCGTATTCAATATGCGAGTTCGGGAAGAAGAATGTTTTGTTTCCGCCGATAATTTCAAAGGACACTTGCGGCGGTTCGTTGCCCGCATGAATTTCTGTAGTCATCGAGGACGACGCTTTTTGCGCATCGGTTACCGTAAGTTTCACAGTATATACGCCGGGCTCATTAAATGTGTATGAGGGGTTCTCACCTTGCAGCGTGCCAACTTTCTTTCCGTCTGCTGAGGTGATTTCCCATTGATACGTCAACTCATCTCTGTCGAAATCGATCGTGCCCGCGGTGTTGAATGCTACGGTATGAGGAACGGCGCCTTTAGGTTTGTCAGCCGCCATCTGGACTTGCGGCTTGCGATTTCCTCCATTGTACTCGATGCGGACTAGACGCGAATTGTCATTCTTCTGAAACCAGCCTGTACCATATTCCAGCAAGTACAGGTCGCCATCGGGACCGAAAGCCATATCCATGGGATTGCTGAACTTGTGACTGGGCATAAACGGCTCCATTTCGACGAAGTTGCCCTCCTCGTCCATGGTCACGGCCATGATCCATCCGCGCATCCATTCGTAAATGAACAACTTGCCATTATAGTAGTCGGGGAAAGCACGGGCTGCACCCTTAAAGTCTTCGGAATAGAATACGGGTCCGGCCATCGCCGTACGTCCGCCTGAGCCAACAAGGGGAAACTCTCGCGAGCGATCATAGGGATACCAAATGAATGCGGGTTGTGCGGGAGGCAATTCGCGAAGACCAGTATTGCTTGGCGATTCGTTTATCGGTCTTTGCGGATCGAATTGCGGTCCTGACTTTCCGGTAGCGAAGTCGTAGTCGTAATATGGCTTGTTGTTGCCAATGAAGTAGGGCCATCCGAAAAATCCAGCCTTGCGCGCCTGGTTGATTTCGTCATGCCCTTTGGGACCATAACCTATTGAGTCGTTGTTGGCATCGGGACCCACATCGCCCCAATACAGGTAACCGGTTTTCTTGTCGACCGATATTCTGTATGGATTGCGCGTACCCATTACGTAAATCTCAGGTCGTGTATTAGGTGTGCCAGGAGGGAAGAGGTTTCCTTCCGGGATAGTGTACGTTCCATCCGGTTCAGGATGGATGCGAAGTATGCTGCCTCGGAGGTCGTTGGTATTGGCAGAACCCTTTTGCGCATCCCACGGCTCACGGCCCGGACGCTCGTCGATGGGTGCATAGCCAGTAGCGTGGGGGTTGGTATTGTCGCCCGTACTGAGGTACAAGTTGCCATCCGCATCCCAGTCAATGGATCCGCCCGTATGACAACATTGATCACGTTGAACCACCACTTCGAGGATGACCTTCTCCGATTCAGGAATCAGTTTGTTGTCGACGAAGTCCCATCGCGTAAGTATGTTCACAGGCTTGTCTCCGGGCTTGGAGTAGTACAGGTAGATCCAATTATTCGTCTCGAAGTTGGGATCGATGCCTATTCCCAGCAAGCCATCTTCCGCTTCTCCGTTACCAGTGTTGTACTTGTGGCTTACTTCGAGCTCATATATTGTCTTCACAGCACCATCCTCCGGTGTATAGAGCTTAATTGCGCCCTTGCGCTCGATAAACAGGACACGATTGTCCTTGAGTACCACAAATTCTACCGGCTCATCAAGTTTTTCTGCCAGGACAACTTTCGTAAACCGGTTTTCGTCCGGAACGCGCGGAGTACTTGCCCGTGCGTAGTTGAGCTTCTTCGGAGAATCGCCACCAAGCACGTACTGCAAGCCACCCCAGACATGGTCGATGAAGAGTGGTTCTGAATAGCTCTCCTTCGTGTGACCCATGCCCGTGTAGAAGGCACGTCCACCATCGTACTCATGGTACCAGGAATAGGGATGATCTTCGCCGTTGGTACCGCCTTCATAGGTGGACTCATCGATCTTTACGAGGACATTAATAAGATCCCTCTTAATGGATTTGTAATTGTAGAATTCATCCGAACGCGTGAAACGCGATGGCAGTGAGTCGGACGCCGGGTGGTTGTGGTCCGTCACATAAAACTCCGCCGTCCGTACGTTCGGGTTGTTGGGGTGGCTCTCGAAGTACGCACCTACCAAGCCGTTGTACCAGGGCCAGTTGTATTCTGTATCCGCCGCGGCATGGATACCCACGAATCCACCACCAGCCTGAATGAAGCGCTCGAAGTCATTCTGCTGTTGCTTATTCAGCACATCCATTGTCGTATTTAAGAAGATGACTGCGTGATAGTTACGCAGGTTCTCTTCATTGAATTTCGAGGCATTTTCCGTGGTATCTACGAGAAATCCCTTTTCCTGTCCCAGCTTCTGAAACATGGCGATGCCTTCCGGAATGGATTCGTGACGGTAACCCGCTGTCTTACTGAAAACAAGAATTCTCGGGGTAATCTTTTTTGAGGTGCAGGAAATTCCTGCGGCAGTGAAAATCACTGCAAAAAGGGCCAGCATGCGCGCAGCCCTGCTAAAAGTTGCAGTCATCGTGGTAGGTAATAGCGTTAAGTTAACTCCGGTGATTTCCGCAATATAAAAGAATTTGATAGAAAGAATAGAGGCTTATTGACCGGCGGCGGCATTCAATCTGGAACAAACGCTACACAACCCTGTGGACACTTTTTCACGGACGCGTCTCAAAACGGGCCAATATACGCTTTTCAGAATATGGCATAAATGTAGTCCACTGTCATGGTAAGATTCCATTGCCATGAAGAGAGGTTTTGAAGTCATAAAGGGGAATTCACCGGTGATCGCTGCTGCGATTCACGATGGGCATTATATCAGGCAGGAGTTGCGTGATTACCTGGACCTGTTGCCGAATGAGCGCATGCGGGAGGAAGACCCCTATACAGGGTACCTGACTGAAGTTGCGCCTAACCGGATTGTAGTGAACATCTCGCGATTCGAAGTCGACATGAATCGCCCTCGTGATAAAGCCGTGTACAAACAGCCCTCTGATGCCTGGGGACTACACGTCTGGAATAAACCGCTTCCTCAACCGCTGCTCGATCGCTCGTTGACACAGTACGATCAGTTCTATCATGTTGTGCAGGACCTGCTGGTCCATATCATTGGACAACACGGCTTCTTCCTGCTTCTCGATTTGCATACGTACAACTACCGCCGGAATCCTGAGGCAGAAGACAATGCTGAAGATTCCCCGGAGATCAACGTTGGTACTGAATCGCTGCCTCGCAAGTGGCATGCGGCAAAAGACCAGTTCATGCGACAGCTTGCCAGCGAACCCATCAACGGCGCAATGCCGGATGTCAGGGAGAATGTTAGGTTTAAAGGCGGTGAGTTTTCGCGATGGGTCAATTCGAATTTCGGAGCATTCGGATTTGCCCTGGCCATTGAATTCAAAAAGGTTTTCATGGATGAGTGGACGGGTCGGGTCGATATCCATCATCTTGAAAGCATCAAGGCTGCACTAACCGAGGCGATACCTGCCGTGCAAAGCCAGGCGCAAAGGATTGCCACATGAATGCCTCACGTAACGTTTTGTCCACGATACGGGCACGGCTTAAGAAAGGGGAACCTATCAGTGTAGAGTTGCCTGCATCGGGCATGCTGAACATCGATCGGCCTGTGCCGTTCCTTCTCGTCTACCGGTTTCCCCACGACGGCAAGGATTACTTCACCTATCAATTGGGAATGACAGAGTCGTCGTACATCATGGCGAAAGACGATGAAGGAGGAGCGCTGTCCGAACTGCTACAGGGACTGATCAACGAACTGTCACAGACATTCGGTTCTTTCCTCTTGCTTGAAGTCTGGATGGGTGCGCGTGACAGCGAAACCGACTTCACCATCTATATCAATCACAAGAGTACGGAGGTAGTCGCACAAACGCTGGAGAAAGAATTGCAACGAAACATTGGCTACGTAAAAGTTACTGCCTCCGTAAAGAGAACGGATCGTATTGCACCGCCGGGGTTCAGAGAACTCATAAAAAGGGGCGAGGCGAAGCAGATCGGTTGTCAGATGGTGGGGCTGGAGATCAAGCCGATATATATTGACTTTCAAACGCGAAAGCCTTATCCGCTCTTTGCACGGGAACTGCGCAAGATGTTTGGCAAGGCATTGAAGAAGGCGTTCTTCGAATTTATACGATTGCATACATCGTTCACCCCGTCACACTTTGAAATCCTTGGACCCACCCAGGTTGAAGAACTGGTCTGGCAGATCGACGACAAGCTTGCACAATTAAGCGAACAGTTCGACTTGCTTGCATTGATTACACCCGTGAACGTTTCTGAGGCGTGGGAGGAATTCAAAAAGAATCATTACCGGAAGTCACCTGTATTTCATTACAGGCACATGCCCATTGATCCCGAGATCATCAAGCGGAAGATTTACGACCTGCCAATAGAAAATATTGCTGATCCAACCATTGCTTATTTGTTCCGTGATAAGCGGAAGGAGATCGACAGAATGTTGTCGATGCTCATCGATCGCGAAAAGCCGGACTTTCTGCAGAGCAGTATACAGCTCTTCGGCAGGCTGGAGGAAACAGTCATCGATGTTGCTCGCGGGTTGCTTGTTGCCACTCCGATGATCAAGACTGAAAAGTCGGATCAAATCGATGCAGAAGAATTTGCCGCCATGGCGAAAACGGAGATGGAGTACCTCCGTCAGCAGTACGACGGACTGGAACCCTCCGTCGAGATACGCAAGGACGTTGTCGGTGTACTCGTTTCCAGAGGCGTTCTCAAAATTAACCATGCCTTCACAGTACAACGCCGTCGGGCCAAGGCACTCATTCAGCATGAGGTCGGAACCCATGTCGTTACCTATTTCAATGGAAAGGCCCAACCTTTCAAACTCTTTCACCTCGGTGTGCCGGGGTACGAACAACTTCAGGAAGGTCTCGCAGTTCTTGCGGAATACATTTCAGGCGGACTCACAAATCCAAGGTTGCGTACACTCGCAGCGCGGGTAGTAGCTGTTCAACATCTCGTCGCCGGCTATTCTTTCGAAGAAACGTTCTACATGTTGATTGACAAGTACGGCTTCAAGCCAGAAAGTTCATTCTCGATCACGATGCGGGTATACCGCGGTGGTGGCTTTACGAAGGATGCGGTATACCTGAAAGGACTGCTGAGCCTCCTGAACTACATCAGGGAGGGTAATGATATCGAGCCTTTGCTGATCGGCAAGATACGACAGGACTACCTGCCCATTATTGAAGAATTAGTGCATCGAAAGGTGCTTCGCCCCATTCCCATCAAGCCGAGATTTCTTGAAGATGATTACAGCAAGGAAATACGGCGGGTGAAAAAGGGGATTACGGTTTTTAATATGATACAAATATGAGAATAGGATTCGTCGTTAACCAGGTTTCGCAGGAAAGTACTTCCTACACCACCACCGGCCTGGCCCTGGCCGCACACAAGCGCGGTCATGAGGTTTATTATATAGGGGTGGGTGACTTCACATACACCGCTGATGGCCAGATGGGGGCTCACGCCCGAAAGGCCCCGGAAACCAAGTTTCGAAACTCGGGAACGTTCCTGACCGAACTCCAGGAAACGCCGCAGACCACGATCACCGCAGCAGATCTCGACGTGCTCATGCTGCGCAACGATCCGGCTGAAGAGATCGAGAAACGACCCTGGGCTCAGTCGATGGGAGTAATCTTCGGACAGCTGGCTGTCAAGCAGGGCGTGATCGTGCTTAACGATCCCGGTACACTGAATGATGCCATCAACAAGATGTATTTTCAGCATTATCCTGAAAAGGTCAGACCTCGCACGGTAATCACAAGGAATGTGGATGACATCAACGCGTTCTTCAAGGAGTCGAAAGGCAAGATGGTGTTGAAGCCACTGCAGGGATCGGGGGGAAGGAACGTATTTCTTGTCACCAAGAAGGAAGCCAACAACATCAATCAGATGTTCGAGGCTATTAGTCGCGATGGGTACGTTGTAGCGCAGGAATATCTGCCTGAAGCGCAGGAAGGTGATGTCAGATTGTTCCTCGTAAACGGTAAGCCCATCGAGGTCGAGGGCAAAATCGCCGCACTCCATCGCCTTCAGAAAGACGGCGAGATTCGCAGCAACATCCACCGCGGTGGCAAGGCAGGAAAGGCGACCATCACCGACGAGGTTCTTGAAATTGTTGAAACGGTTCGTCCGAAACTAGTCGGCGACGGCATGTTTTTCGTGGGTCTCGACATCGTCGGTTCCTACCTCATGGAGATCAACGTCTTCAGTCCCGGCGGCCTCAACAATGCCAGCCAGCTTTACGGCGTCGATTTCATTACACCCGTCATCGAAGCGATTGAGCAGAAAATACGATACAGGGAGTTGTATCCGAAGGAGATTAGTAATAAAAAGATTGCGACGATCTAACGTGTTTAGGTATTTATGTGTGTACGTGTTTACGTTCAGTAATGATGGAGTTTGGTACGCTGTGGTGGAGCATGGGGGCGTTTGAACGTTGGGGGTTCTACTTTCCCCTCCAAGGCTCGACGGCGCGAAGAATCGCGAAGGGGAGCCTGTGCGTCGGGCCCCTTTAGGGGTAAGGGGCGCGCGAGGGAATCGGTGTCGTAAAGAAGTAAAAGTGCACCACAATCTGTGTAATTATTGTCCACAATCATACTCGTGTCTTGTGTAGGTGGGCGACGCTCGTCCCTTATAATGTTCGTTTGCAGCCGTATTTCGAACTCAATCGGGTATGCGGTGGCATTTCTGCTGGGGATTGGGCTTTTGGAATGGTTATGGTAGTTCCAACAAATTCATGTATCACCATAACAACCCGAATTCATGAAAACAAAACAAATCACCGGATATCGATCAATCGCATTCATCGCCGGATTGATCATGTGCATCGCTTCGTTCACCGCATTCGCGCAGCAGCCGCAGCAGCCGTATCCACCGGATAATCGGCCGGGTCCCACACAACCCACACCGGATCCCAACTTCCCTCAGGATCAGCAACCGCCGGCATCAGGTCAGCAACAACCTGGACAGCAGCAATTACCGCAGGATCAGGGGACTCCTCAGGTCCGCGAGGACTACTCGGACAAAGAGTTGGAGTCGTTCGTGAATGCGAATGAGAAGGTTGCCACCATTCAACAGCAAACCGAGGAAAAGATCATAGGGAAGATCCAGGAAAATGGATTGACCGTAGATCGCTTTAATCAAATTCTGCAAGGACAGCAAGACCCTGCGTTGAAGGAACAGATTAAACCTACTCCGGAGGAACTTGCAGCCTTCAACAAAGTAGCACAGTCTATTGTTGACGAAAACCAGAAAGTGCGCCAGCAAATTGAATCAAGCATTCAGGAAGAGGGCCTAAACCTCCAGACGTATGAAGAGATGATGGTGGCATATCAGTATAGCCCGAAGGTGCAGGAGAGAGTACATAAGCTTCTGGAGGAACGGGAGAAGTAGTAGGGAGTGTAGTAAACGGTGTAATCGGTGACCGATGGAGCAACTCAGAAGAGACGCACGGCTGTGCGTCTCTTTTTTATTTTTTTTTGCCCCTCTTGTAAGACTATTGTCCTCACGGCAAACGGTAAAGCCGCACAGCATATTGCCTGATATTGATTAGGTTGTTTCTTTAGCCGAATCCCAACCCTTTTTGTCCTGCTCGTGTCCAATAGGCAAGGATAAAGTTCAAACAATTGTGTCTATGAATCTAAGGTTGGTTTTGTTTCTTCTTTTGTCTTTTCTGATACTGGCAGGATGTGATGACGATGACGCTGGAAATCCCACTCTTCCGAAGATTAAGTGGAAGGCTTTAGGCCTGGATGGGAAGACGGTGAATCAGATGCAGCTGCACGACAACAACTTATATATAGCCACGAACTCAGGCTTGTATAAGTACGAGGTGGGAGCGGCAGCCGGATCGTTTGTACTGATCGGGTTCGATGCGAAAAACGTTCAGGCGATTGAAGTGATTGACGACGAACATTTGATTGCCTCGGTGTACGACAAGTCAGGCAATGAAGCGCCGGCGCTGTACATCACGGAGGATGACGGTGACAACTGGGATCCGGTGCCGCAGTTTGGAGGGAATGCGCCGGAGCCCGTATTCGACTTTGCAATTCGTCCCGACAATCCTGACGTATGGTACGCCACCGGCATGGGCGTAATTGCAAAGTCGGAAGACGCAGGTCAAACCTGGGAACCCATTTGGGGTGCTTGGGGATCGATTGGGACTGGAGTTGCTGTAGTAGCTGTCAATCCACAAGGCGATAAAGAAATCTGGGCTGGTGGCCAGGGTGCTATCGAGAACGGATTCCTCCTTCGTTCGGAGAATGAAAACGTGTGGGATTTGTGGGACGACCTTGCTGACAATCCATCGACCGTTAAGGAGATTAGGTTCGGTGAAAAGGGGCCGGATCACATCCTCGTAGGATTTGAGGGCGCACTCCTGGAGACCCAGGATGGTGGTGCCAATTGGAAGACGCTCATTGATAGCGATGAACATAAATTTTTCTTTGGCATCGGTACCAGCAAAGCCGACCACAACGTGTTGTATGTCGGAGGCTGGCTCAAGACGTCCGATCCCCAGCCGCTAAAACTTCACATCTCCGATGACGGCGGAGAAACCTTTAAGGAGGAAGTATTCGAAGGGGAACCTTACGGTGGCATCTGGGAAATGGTGACCATCCAGAATGCTACCCCTGGCACCGACCTCTTGTATCTTGGACTCGATAAAGGTGGTGTTTACGAGGTGACTATCCCCTTGAAATTGTTTCAGACACAAGCTCAATAGGAGCGAAACCGGAAGGAGTAGTTGGGCGTCTGGAATGAAGCCATTTGTGCCTTGTAGAAAATGAGGTGGTGCGTTACCTTTAATCGCACCAAACCGAAGCCATGATGCGCTCAATTCTCTTTCTTGCCTTTGCTGCGTTTCTTTTCACAAGCTGTTCTGGAGATAAGTCCGCCACTTCACCTGATTACGATGTTGTCGTCTACGGCGGCACTTCGGGAGGTATCGCCGCGGCGATACAGTGCACGCGCATGGGTAAATCGGTTGTTTTGATTGAGCCATCGCGACGCCTGGGTGGACTTACAACTGGTGGACTGGGCCAGACCGACATCGGCAACAAGTCGGCCATCGGTGGCATTGCCCGTGAATTCTATCAAAATATCAGGCGTCACTACGAAGATCCGGCCAACTGGAAGTGGCAGAAGCGTGAAGAGTATCGTGACGGAGGGCAGACACGCACTGAGGCGAGTGAAGATGCCATGTGGACATTTGAGCCTTCAGCTGCGCTCAAGGTGTATGACGAAATGATCCGTCAGGCAGGGATTGAGGTCGTGACCGGTCAACGTCTCAACCCCGAGAGCGGTGTTGTGAAGGATGGCAACACGATCGTTAGCATTGCAATGGAGAACGGCGATGTGTATTCGGCAAAGGTCTTCATCGATGCAACCTACGAGGGCGACCTGATGGCTGCTGCCGGAGTAAGCTACTTCGTGGGGCGCGAAGCGAACAACGTCTACGAGGAAACGTACAACGGCGTGCAACTTCTCGAAGGGCACCAATTCCCGGATGGGATAGATCCATACAAAGTGCCCGGCGATCCCGGAAGCGGACTTTTATGGGGCATAAGCGATGCGCAGCTTGCGGAGCGTGGTAGTGGCGACAAACTCGTGCAGGCTTACAACTTCCGGATCTGCCTTACAAATGATCCGGACAACCAGGTACCGATTACACGTCCCGAAGAATATGACTCGACGCGCTATGAATTACTCGTTCGGTTGTTCGCGGCACAGCCAGACAAACGAAACATCAACGACTATTTTATCTGGAGCCTGATGCCAAACGACAAGACGGACATCAACAACCGCGGTGGGTTTTCAACGGACATGATCGGTTACAGTCATTCGTATGCAGAAGCCAGTTATGCGGAAAGGGAAGCCATTGTAAAAGCGCACCGCGATTACACCCGTGGGCTATTATATTTCTACACGAGCGACCCCCGTGTTCCGAGAGAATTGCAGGATGAAGTGAAAAGGTGGGGCTATCCCAAAGATGAATACGTAGATACCGATCACTGGTCACCACAGCTCTATGTTCGCGAAGCACGACGGATGATTGGTGAATATGTGATGACGCAGGCCAATTGCGTGGGAGAGGAGGTTGTCGATGATCCCATTGGCTTGGCCGCATACACAATGGACTCTCACAACTGTCAGCGTATCGTAGTGGATGGTCAGGTTAAGAACGAAGGCAATGTCGAAGTCGGGGGCTTCCCTCCGTATCCGATATCTTATCGCGCTATAGTTCCGAAGAAAGCCGAAGCGAGTAATCTACTTGTGCCCGTGTGTCTGTCGGCGAGCCACATTGCCTTCGGGTCGATCAGGATGGAACCTGTGTTCATGGTACTGGGACAGAGTGCCGCCATTGCCGCTTCGCAGGCCATCGACGAGAATGTAGCTGTACAGGATGTGCCGTACGAGAAGTTGAGAGGCGTTCTTGAAGAGAACGGGCAGAGGTTGTCACGGCAGTGAGGTAGTGGAAATCTACCGCACGCACTCAATGTTGAATGAAATCTCCGCATCCGGTAGGGATGCCATGTTTGTAGAAACGACGTGATAGAAGGGAAGGCGTCCCGTAGGGACGCAATGTTTGTTTTTCATGGTCGCGAGTCTTCTTACGTTTAACATTCCGTCCCTACGGGACGGGGTTAACCCTTCATCGCCTTTTCTACAAACATTCGGTCCCTAGGGGACCATGATTGACATCTGAGAACTAAGCGCAATGATGTCTGTCAAATCTCCGCATCTCGTAGGGATGCCATTTTTGTAGAAACGACGTGATAGAAGGGAAGGCGTCCCGTAGGGACGCAATGTTTGTTTTTCATGGTAGCGAGTCTTCTTACGTTTAACATTCCGTCCCTACGGGACGGGGTTAACCCTCCATCGTCTTTTCTACAAACATTCGGTCCCTACGGGACCACGCGTCGTATTCAAGGGCCTAGAACTCCTTGAAATTTTCCCCGCCCACCCTTACAACTCTTTCCGAGCTTTTCCGTTATTTAGGCAAAGGTGAAACAAATACCCCATGAAAGGAACGTATCTGGGCGAATTTGAGGAGCTGGTGCTGCTCACCGTCGGCATTTTGTATGATGATGCGTACGGCCTTGCGGTTGCTGATGAGCTGGAACGGCAGACCGGCAGAACCGTCCTGATTAGTGCAGTTCATAAGGCGCTCGTCAGGCTGGAAGAAAAAGGATACCTCAGGTCGCGGATAGGAGGGGCAACAAGCGACAGGGGTGGTAGGGCGAAGCGTTTGTACACACTGACACCGGCAGGCGTAAAAGCGATGAACCAATCGCGTGAACTGCGCAACGCCATGTACGCCCAGGTTCCCAAAGTAGTCTTAAAGGATGGCTAAATATGAACCTCAGAGAAAAACAGCCGCCGAAATGGATGGTACGCCTCTTCAGATGGTTCTGCAACGACCATCTGTCGGAAGCTGTACTTGGCGATTTGATTGAACTATATCAACGCCGTATCCAAAGAATGAGCCATCGCAAGGCGAACCTGCTGTTCTTTTGGAACGTAATTCAATTCCTTCAGCCCTTTGCGATAAGAAGACGTTCACGAACACGTCGTTCAAACCCACTCGATATGCTACGAAATTATCTGGTTATTGCCTGGAGGGTGCTGATCCGCCAACGCATGTACTCTGCTGTGAATATGGGTGGTTTCGCGCTAGGCATCGCGATCTGCATCATCATTACGCTTTACATTCGGAACGAACTCAGGTATGATGCGTGGTTGCCCACAGATGTCTATCGTGTAGTGGCACAATATGACATTCAGGGGTCCAGGGGCATCGCCTTTCCCGCGCCATTTGGCAATAACGTGCGCGACGAGCTACCGGAAGCCGTCGCTGTCGGCCGGTTTATTCCGTTCAACTGGTTCGATGCGGGCAGTAACTTGTTCCGGCGCGACGATCAAACCGACAATATTTATGAAGAGCGATTCGCGTACGCAGATCCTGAACTCGTCGATATGTTGGACATACCGATTGTCTACGGTGACGGAGGCAATCCACTGCGCAAGCCGCAATCCATACTCATCTCCAAACGTATCGCCGACAAGTACTTTCCGGACGAGAATCCGGTAGGACGGATAGTCATCCTTAACGACCAGGATACAATACCCTACACCATCGGCGGTGTGATGGCAGATATACGCGAGAACACACACCTCGATGTCGACTTTCTCATTACCCTGACTGATGTGGAATTCTGGCCCGGTGAACAGACAAGCTGGTGTTGCTGGAACTATGTCTACTATGTGAAGTTACAGCCCGGAACGGATCCTGTAGCGTTTGCGGAGAAGATGAACATCATTCGTGACAAATATTTTATCGCATACCTGAATGAAAATAACGAACCCGGCGCCGAGAATGTTAGAAAGCATTTTCGTTTTCACGTTCAACCCGTGCGAGATGTGTACCTGAAGTCTGCAGATGTGCTCGGCAATGTAGCGAAGGGAGACATCCGATACGTTCGACTCCTGGGTGGCATTGCGTTGTTTATCCTATTGCTTGCCTGCGTGAATTTCATCAATCTCGCAACCGCACGATCGGCCAACAGGGCTAAGGAAGTTGGGCTTCGGAAAGTAGTGGGATCTATAAGGGGCAACCTGGTGCGGCAGTTTCTTACGGAATCGGTTTTGTTTTCTGTCCTGGCTCACGGCATGGCATTGCTCGTCGTTGTCGTGTTACTGCCGTTCTTTAACCGCCTCATTGGACTTTCGCTGAGCATACCCTGGCGTGAAGCGTGGTTTATGCCGTCGCTGGCAGGATCAGCTGTGCTTGTCGGCATTCTGGCAGGAGCGTATCCTTCGTTCTTTCTTTCTTCCTTCCAACCTATAGATGTAATTAAAGGCCGGCTGAGTCGCGGCACGCGGAGCGCGGTGTTGCGGGGATCCCTTGTCGTGTTCCAGTTTGCGGTTTCAGTGGTATTGCTCATCGGAACGTTTGTAGTGAACCGACAAATGAATTTCATACTGAATAGCAAGGTCGGATTCGATCGTGAACAGGTAATCATGATTGAAGGTGCCAACACGATGACGAATCAGCAGGAGTTCAAACACGAGCTCCTGTCGCTGTCCGGCGTTCAGCATGTAACCATAAGCAGCTACCTTCCGACAGAGGGCACGCGGCGCGATCAGAATAGCTTTTGGGTTGACGGCAAGCAGAATGAGGTAGAGTCGGTTGGCGCGCAGCGATGGTATGTCGATGAACACTACCTTGATGCCCTGGGAATAAAACTCCTGGAGGGTCGAAACTTCGATCCCAAGATGGCGTCGGATTCCCAGGCAATTATTATCAACCAGGCGATGGCCCGCGAACTGGATCTGGAGAACCCGGTGGGAGCGCGTATCAGGAACTGGATACCTTACACCGTTATCGGTGTCATCGAAGATTTTCACTTTGAATCAATGAAGGGAAGGATTCGGCCGCTGAGTCTTGTATACGGGACCTGGGGCGACATTGTCTGCGTTAAAGTGAACGCAGTTAACATGAAGGCAATGCTTGAGAACATCACCAGCGTTTGGGATCGTTTTATGCCCAATCAACCGATCCGTTACACGTTTATGGACGAGAGCTACGCGCGCATGTACGCTGATGTCGAGCGTACGGGACGAATCTTCACAGTGTTCTCTGTGCTGGCCATACTCGTCGCCTGTCTTGGTTTGTTTGCACTCTCTGCGTTTCTCGCAGAGCAACGCGGAAAGGAGATGAGCATTCGTCTTGTATTGGGCGCACCCATAGGCAACATTTTCCGTTTGCTGACGCAAAACTTTATCCTTCTCGTCATGATTGCCCTTGCCATCGGCGCACCGATAGGGTGGTATGCGATGACGTGGTGGCTGCAGGACTATGAATACCGCATTGACATCGGATGGGATGTCTTCGTGATGGCGGGTGCGCTCGCGCTAATGATTGCGTTGCTTACCGTCTGCTACCAGTCATTAAAAGTGGCCACGAGTCGCCCGGCGGAGCGGTTGAGGAGCGAGTAAAGATTGGCTGAGTGGTAGTAAGGTAATAAGGTAATATGGTGCTGATAGTGCACAGCGCAGGTGTGTGCGTCGAGCGCATCCCGTAGGGATGCCATGTTTGTAGAAACGACGTGATGGAAGGGAAGGCGTCCCGTAGGGACGCAATGTTTGCTTTTCCTGGCAGCGAGGTTTCTTACGTTTAACATTCCGTCCCTACGGGACGGGTTAACCCTTCATCGCTTTTCTACAAACATTCGGTCCCTACGGGACCATGCGTTGTATCACAAGGACAATCAATACAATTTATGCCAATCCCGGGCATGCCCACTTTTAGGCATCACGTTCGCCACGAATTTCCGAGGAGAATCTCCTGACCTTTCTGACAAACCCCGTCATTCCCGGCGTATCGCATCGACCGGATCGAGTCGGGCGGCCAGCATTGCAGGGTAGGTTCCAAATATGATCCCAACCAGTACTGAGATGATCGTAACGATGATGAGCGTATTCCATGTGTACGAAGCGGCAAAAGGCATCGCCGTTAAGGATTTGATAACAGGAACCACGATCATGGTACCGAGGATGCCTATAATTAATCCCACCAGACTACCAACCAGTGAGATGGTAATGGATTCTGCAAGGAACTGATGGACAATATGAGCACGCGAGGCGCCGACAGCTTTCCTGATTCCGATCTCTACGGTTCGTTCTGTGACTGAAATGAGAAGGACGTTCATCACTCCAATGCCGCCGACTAACACAGAAATACCGACAATCATCCCCATAATAACCCGGAAGAGTCTAAACCCCCTTACTGCCTGGTCGACGCGTCCTTCATACGTGAATACTCGAAAATCGTCCGTATCTCCATATCGCGTTGCCAGCCAGCGCTCGATCTCCGCTTTCAGTGTTGGCACGTCCCTCAATCTCATCGGCTTCGAACCGGCATATAGGAGGGTTCCTTGGGTATTCAGCCGCATCAATCAAGCTAAGTGGCATGAAAAGCACCGATTGGTTGGCTTGCTGACTTCTGACAATTCCTGCGATCGTTAATGTGTCTTTCCCTGTAACAACCTGCCTATTGAGGAGGTTTGGAACGTCGCCGCTTTTCAGGAGGCCCTTGGCCAGCGTTTCGTTAATGACGGCTATGCGCGAAGAAGTACTCTGGTCGTGGCGGGATATTTTTCGACCGTGAAGAAGACTCTGACTACTGTCGACATACAAAACGGCTGAAACATACGACCCAATTGAATGGCTACTTTCCAAAAGTCGCACTTCACGGTTAGACATCACAAAGAGCTGTTCGCTCGCGGGGCGGGTGATGGCAGATTCCAGGGCCACGTAATCCTCATAACTGATCACGTCGAATGAGTCTTTGCGGATGTTTACACCATCAATGCTTTTGGTAGGAAGGCTGTTGATGGTGATCGTCTTGAGTGAGGTGGTCTGCGCGATTTGTTCCTTCGCATATTCCTCCATGCCATCAATAAGGGAAAGAATCGCGACGAGTGCGGCCACACCAATCACGATACCAAGAACCGAAAGAAGGGTATGAAAAAAGTGAGAACGAATGTTGTGAAAAGCCAGGACAAACGAGGAGATAAAAGTGCGGAACATGCCGGGTGATTATTACCAGCAACCAGGAGAATTAGGGATACATCAACCTTATTGCCTTATTAAAGCTACCATGAAATGCGATGTTTCCAAGACGCAAATAATAAGGAGATGTTACAGAGCACCAATCAATCTACCCTAATAATCAAGTTCCCCTTCTTTAACCCTTCTTCCACATATTTATGAGCTTCCATGGCGGTCTCAAGCTGACAAACGCGATCGATATACGGTTTAATCTTATTGTCTGCGATGAGTCCTGCCAGATAATTAAGGTCCTCACCAGTTTCTCCCGCGAGTGAGAATATCGTTTTCCTGGAGGAAGTCATTTCTACTAACAGTCCCCTTAGCATCCTTCCGGGGTCTGTATTTGCCATGAGGTAGTAACCGTTCCTGGTGAGTGTGTTGACGCATTTGTGGAAAGAGCTTTGATAGACGACATCGAAGATAACGTCGTATTTGATGCCGGAAGATGAAAAGTCCTCTTTCGTGTAATCGATCACATGATCTGAGCCGATAGCCCGTAGCATATCAAGTTTGATCGTATGATCGACCGCTGTTACTTCTGCACCGTAGTATTTTGCCAGTTGTACAGCCCATGATCCGATACATCCTCCGCCACCGATGACCAGCACCCGCTGACCGGGGTGTATCTTTGCCTTTCGCAAGAAGTGCAGCGCGTTAATGCCACCAATGGCGATAGTGGCCGCGTCTTCAAAGCTTACGTTAGCCGGTTTAAGGCCGACGTCGCGCGCGGCTCTGCAGACATACTCAGCATTACCCCCCATGGACATTCCGGTGGACCCAAAGACTGCATCGCCGGGCTTGACGTTTGTCACGTTGCTTCCGACTTCTTCGACGATGCCGGCAACTTCCATTCCTGGAATGAGGCGCCTGGGCTTATTGTACCCGAAATACATCCGCACAGGAACTCTTGTCCATGCTGGCAACGTCAGGTTTCTTAATTCACAATCGCCAAATGTAACAGTGGATGCTTTTACTCTGATTAGAATCTCATGCGGCCTGGGAACCGGCTTCTCGATGTCAACCAGCTTGAGTACTTCAGGACCACCGTAGGCGGGGCAGAGGAGGGCCTTCATGGTCGGTAATAAGGTAATCGGCGATCGGTAATCGGTGCCGGACTTAGATCAGAATGATGGATCATCGCTTTACCAGCTTAACGGTGTGCCTCGGTGACCCCCTTGAATAGAGCGAGCATAAGTACAGCCCCTGCGGTAACGATGCGGTGTTTTCAAGCAAAAACTCTCCGGCCGGTGGAATGTGGACGTCCCGAGCTATTCGCTCGATTCCATTAATATCGACAATTGTGATTTTGTCAATACTAAATGGAGAATCGTTGTGAATCACTAGTGTTGAGTTAAACGGATTGGGATATGCCTTGACCTTAAGGCGGGGTAATGTCTCGTCTGCGCTCGTCACGATATCAACGACGTTCAGTTTAAACGAGTACAACGTATGCGTTGTATTTAATAATATCTCTGCGTCTTCCGCCGATCCGATAACTTGCAGCGCGTTAAACCGGCCGGTTTCATGGCTCAGGGTATCTGTCTCAGCCACAATCTGATTCTTTTCCGCGTCAAAAATGAAGAGCTTGTACTCATTTGAAAATATGTAGTCGATGGCCATATCACCGGTGACGTCGGCTGCGTGAAGCGATAATATTTTTCCTTGTGCCGTGACAAGTTCCGATTTGATGGCGAACGATGCACCATCTATCGCCAAAACCTTTCCGGAACTTGTTCCCGCGATAATGTCCTCAATTCCGTCGTTGTCAATATCGGTAAGATCAAATGAGGTGTACTCTAAACTCTCATCGAAGGTAACAGAATAGTCGGAACCATCTATTACGAACAAAGCGCTTGTGTCCAGGAGCCAGCCATCCATCTTGAAACGCAGAACGACGATCTCTTTTGCCGGATCGTCATCAACATTTCCAATCCTGATATTCCCGAGGCGTGAATTCCTGCCAGCCAATTGCTCGCTTTTCCATTCCAGGGCTCCTGTCTTACCATCAAAAATGTAGATATAGTTTTGCCACTGCTCGACCGAACCTGCGGTTACCCACGTTCCACTGGTGATGATGATCTCATTCTCCTGGTCGCCGTCAACGTCGGCAACTTCAGCGTCCGCAACATAACTCATACCGTCAATGTCGAGGGTGCGAATAAGGTTGAATTCATTATCCAGCACGGCGACTTCCGTATTGAAGTTGTAAGTATCTATACCCACCAGGATTTCATTCTTCCCATCGTTGTCCACGTCTCTGATCCTGACAAGCGTTAACGCGTCGGCAAATGCGCTGATAGGCGGGTCATCGTTGACTTCCTTTGTTATCTTGGTATCCAGGTCAAGCGTTGACAAGAAGCCGTGGTCATCGAATGAGGCGTCGAAACCAAAGCTTCCGATGACGAGTTCCTTGTCAGGATTATCATCGATGTTTCCGACGTCAAACGACTGGAAATCTGCCTGCCAATGATTGCTTATCCATTCGCGTTGCCGCGTAGTCATATTGTAAACAAAGAAGTGATCGCTACAAGTGCACTGCCCGCCCGCAGTCCAGAGCAGTTCAAGGTCAGGATCGTTGTCGAGGTTCGCGATGACGAGCGACTCGAGGCCGAACCGGTGAGGGTCCTGAATATCATAGTCGTAAAGTGTAGTGGCGCCGTCATACACGAAGAGGACGTCGAACGATGAATTACCAATGAAAACGTCGGGGACACCATCCATTGTGTAGTCATAGAGCTGAAAGTCCGCGACCTCGCCAGAGCTCTCTTTCTTTGGTATGGACCGGATTCTCTGTTTGATCGTTACGTCAATGACGTGAACCGTATCTGCCGAACTATAGAGCACATCCCGCACGCCATCCTTGTTCATATCCGCGAGGCGGACAATGGATTTTCCAAAGGGGTTGGGAAAGAATTTGACTTCATCCTTTCGTCCATCCGCTGAATATTCAACGACGTACCCTTTGGCATAGATGGCTTCAATGGCTGGATCATTGTCGACATTCCCAAGTGTAATTGCACCACCTGGAAATTGTATTTTCTTTTTGAGCGCAAAGGTTGTTGAGTACACATAGGTAGTGTCAGCATTTGTTGCGACAATGTCAGTTATACCATCATTGTCGATGTCACCGAAAGCTATGCTGTTCACACAGGGTCTGTCCAGACTGGGAAAAGCGGGTTCCGTACGATTGGTGAAGAAAGAGTGGCGTTCCTGAAAGGTGCGACCATTGATGACTTTGATCTCGCCGGTGTCAAATCCCAGAAAGATGTCAGGGATGCCGTCGCCCTCCGGATCGAAAACCTGAACTTCCGTTATCTCCGCGAAGTATACACGGCTTGTCCATTTTTTCTCGTAAGTATTGGTGGAAGGGTTAAACTCAAGCACGGAGAGAAGTCCCCATGTTCTAAAATTTACGCGGTCAAGATTGCTCGAGGCAATGATTTCAGGTCTGCCATTGTTGTCGAGATCCTCAACCACGAGTCCCGTCAAGCCAAGATCTTCCGCCCCGTAGCTGCTAAATGACCATTGGTAGTCGAGCGAGAGTTTTGTTTGTGCGTTGGCTAACGAGAATGCCGTAAAGCAGGCGAGAAGTAATATGTACTTCATTATCTGGCTATTGCGGATATGGCATTACAGCAATTTAAGGATTTTTCAGGACAATAAAAAAGCCAGTGGCCACTCCGTAAATTGATAACTGCGTGTGGGCGATACGCAGTTTTGTTAATTTAGCCACATGTCATGAGGATTGAATTTTTAGCACAAAACCAGCTTACGCATTTTGCGTTAGAAAACACTATATACAACCACGCAGACCTAGCGGAATAGATCATGATGAACGAAGTATTGGCGAATTTGTACGAGCGGGACATTCGGAAGTTAATCGAAGAACTCAGACTCTTCAGGAATGAGGAGAACGTTTGGAAAACCACAGGCTCGGTGGTCAACACCAGCGGCAACCTCGCGCTGCATATCATTGGGAACTTGAATCATTTTATCGGCGCAACGCTGGCAAACACGGGTTATGTTCGCGACCGCGATAGTGAATTTAGCAAGAAAGGCGTACCACGAAGCGATCTCATTGCAGGTCTCGAGGCCCTAATCCCGATAGTGAAGCAGGCAGTCGCGGAAAGTGACCTTAACGAGGAGTACCCACTGGCCTTTGACGGTGCAAAGCGTTCAAAGGGATATATGCTCACTCATCTGCTGGCGCATTTGAACTATCACACCGGCCAGGTTAATTATTTGCGTAGGATTTTGGAGTAGAATACGGAGCAGACTGTGAAGAGTGTGGATTCAATGAAGGCCATTGAGCTGGACAACTACGGCGGTCCCGAACAGCTGCATTTGAAAGACGTGGAAAAGCCGGCACCCGGTGATCGTGAAGTATTGGTTGCTGTTCATGCCGTGTCGGTTAACGATTGGGACTGGGGATTGATGAAAGGAGATTTTGTTAATCGCTTACTCAATGGTATTTCAAAGCCAAAGCGCAGGATTCTCGGATCCGACATTGCAGGCAGGGTAGAGGCAGTGGGGAAGATGGTGACGCGATTCAAGGTTGGCGATGAAGTGTACGGCGACCTCAGCGGCACCTGGGGTGGATTCGCAGAGTATGTATGCGCGAACGAGAATGCTTTGGGCTTCAAACCTCCAGGCATGACCTTCGAGCAGGCGGCTGCAATACCGCAGGCGGGAATGCTGGCCGTGCAGGGATTGATTGATGTGGGTCGCGTGAAGTCTGGCGACAAAATTCTGATCAATGGTGCTGGTGGTGGCGTAGGTACATTTGCGTTACAGATTTTGAAGTCGTATGACGTGAGCGTTACGGTTGTTGACACTGCTGAGAAGCTTGAGATGCTTCGAGCGCTTGGTGCTGTACGGGGCATTGACTACCGTCGTGAAGACTTTACCGCAGGTGAGGAGCGTTATGATTTAATCCTGGACACCAAGACGAACCGTTCCGTCTTCCGTTATCTACGTGTGCTGGCTAAGGGTGGACGTTATGTGACGGTCGGGGGCTCGATACCGCGCTTGCTCCAGGCATTCGTCTGGGGTCCGCTGATCTCGCTCTTTACCAGCAAGAAGGTACTCATCGTCGCGCTGAAGGCAAACAAGGATTTGGATTTTATGAGTCGGTTGTTTGAGTCGGGACAAGTTGTTCCTGTCATTGATGGTCCATACCGGCTTGAGGATGTGCCGGAGGCATTCAGGATTTTTGAAAGGGGTGAGCATAGGGGGAAGATGGTGATACAAGTTCGGAGGTAGTGTTCACCACGTCTGCATCTTTGTCACGGTTGTGGTCCGCGGGGATTCCGCTTTTGAAGTTGTTCAATATCTTGGCGGTCAACGTCTCTGCCAAGAGTCTTCTTATTAACGATGAGGTCGTCGTAGCCAATAATAACTAATTCATTGCCGTCGAATTTGATTCTTTTTGCTCTCTTAAAACAAGTAGCAAAAGATTCGAGACCCGGCATGTTAGGGAGAAATTCTGCCCGGAACGTTCCGAAGGGGATACGCAAGAAGGTTTTATTGGGATCGAAAACGTAATCACTTAAAGATTCCGTATCGACACCCAGCGTCTTAAGGGCCTGTACAAGATTAGTAAAGTTGGTGATAGTGGGATTGTACCAGAAGTCAATGTCGTGGACAAGCTCTGGACGACCAAGATCTTTCACCATGGATTGCCGCTCATACCCGTAAAAGCCTACAGCCACACCGCCGACGAGCATGCATTGTACGTTGTTCTGGTTGAGCGCCTCGCAAAGCTTTCTCAGCGACTCCCGGAGTTCGTTACTCATGCCACTTAAGTTCGATCCATTGGATATTATCTAAGTCGTCGTTACGCACAACGGGGTTTTCGTTTTGGGCGGACAGGGCGGCGTTAAAGTCCAACAGATCCAGGACACGCGCAAATGCCTCCTGGTCAGTCAATCTTACCGGTTCTTCGGCGATTGACTTCTTTTCATCAAAACTGTTATATAGGACTACCTTGGGCTTCACGGTAACAAAAATGCTTGACAGTCTCGAAAAGTTCGAAAAGTTTCGGTTTCAAATGTATCAAAAGTTTAATGAGTTGTTTGACCGGGCGTCATGAGTTGCGGGTACAGTGTTTCTTGTGGTGGGCTGGGAGACTGGTCAAGGGCCTAGAACACGTATTTAACATAATATAAATTATATAACTATAGGTTAAGAGCGTTAAAGGTAAATAACACTTATCTAAGACTTATGTCAGTGTTGTGTTCGTCCTATAACAATTTGAGGCGTACGCTATGCTCGCTGCGCACCGAATTCAGATTCCTGCTTACTTTGCGCCAAACCAACCTATGAAAGCAGTCGTCTACTCCCGCTACGGCTCCCCCGACGTCCTCGAACTGAAAGAAATTGAGAAGCCGGTACCGAAAGAGAATGAAGTATTAGTAAAGGTGTATGCCACGACCGTCACTGCGGGCGACTGGCGCATGCGGAAGGCGAAGCCGTTTCTCGTCAGACTGTATAACGGACTGTTCAAACCCCACCGCGTAAAGATCCTGGGATTTGAACTCGCTGGCGTCGTGGAAGAGGTCGGAAAAAAGGTAACGAGATTCAAACCCGGCGATGAGGTGTTCGCTTCATGCGGGTTCTCGTTTGGAGCTTACGCTGAATATCGATGCCTGCCGGTCAACGAACTGATTGCGCTCAAACCTTCCCGGATGAGCTTTGAAGAAGCGGCAGCCGTTCCGGTCGGCGGCTTAACTGCATTACGACTTCTAAAAATGTCCGGCCTTAAAAGAGGCCAAAGTATCCTGATCTACGGCGCCTCCGGTAGCGTCGGTACCTTCGCCGTCCAGATCGCCAAAGCCTACGGCGCAGCCGTGACCGGCGTTTGCAGTACTGCTAATATTGAACTGGTTAAATCGCTTGGCGCTGAGTTTGTTATCGATTACACTAAAGAGGACTTCGCGAAATCAGGCAAGCAGTTCGATGTCGTCCTGGATGCGGTCGGAAAAACTTCCAAATCCGCTTGCAAAGCGGTACTCAGACCAGGCGGAAAGTCTGTAACCGTGACCTCCAATCCCAAGGAAGGTCCTACCGACTTGTTCCAACTAAGAGACCTTATCGAAGCTGGAAAACTCAAATCCGTAATCGACCGACAATACACGTTCGAGCAAATCAGGGAAGCCCACGCCTATGTTGAATCCTTCCGGAAAAAAGGAAATGTCGTGGTAAGCGTGGTTCCAGAGAGCGCCAGATCGTCGGTCGAGTCCCTGCCGGACTCCGCGACTGCGGCGTGATCAGGCTGGTGGCCGTAGGATAAGAGTTCACCCAGCTCTCTCCATTGTTCTCGGAAACGTGGATACCGGATAGCGACGCCGCAACAACAGTACTACACTATTGCCACATCGCTGGCAGGTAACTGATGTACACTCCGCCACCCTGAGCACCAATCGCCATCTTTCCATTTTCTATCGCAACTGAGCGCACCTGGGTATACTCGTGCAGTCCCTGATTTTCTAAAGCCCAACTTCTACCCTCGTCGGTTGAAACATATACGCCCTTATGAGTTCCGGCGATAATTACTTTCCTTCCAACAGCCAGACTGTTCACATAGACATCCTTGAGGCTGTTGCTCCAAGTGTTACCGTTATCACTCGAAATGAAAATGCCATCGCCTGTTCCAGCCACAAGGCTACTTCCTGCCATCACCATGCTATTAATCATCAACTGCACCGGTCCGGCTAATCCGTTATTTACTTGTATCCACTCTTCACCATCGGAAGAACGGTAAATACCGTTCAAAGCCGTACCAGCAAAAAGATGATCACCTTTTACCGAAATGCATGTGACGTAGTTCAGTCCATCGTTCAGCTTCGTCCAACCGTTACCTCCGTCCACGGATACATGCACTCCATGGCTGGAACCTGCATATATAACATTTTCGCCCGCGAAGGTAAACGATGTAACGTCAATATGACTGAGAGCGGTAATTTTTGACCATGTAACTCCCCCGTCCCTCGATACAAACGATTCAAGATCTCCCGATTGGAAAATAGTTCCGTCATGGACGGCCAGAGCAGTGATTCTTGCATCAGAGGTTTCACTATGCGCAACGGTCCAGTGATCACCATTATCACCAGAGACCAATAGGCCATTATCTGTTCCGGCGTACAAATTTCCGCTAAGCAGGCCGATCGACTTAACTGTTTTGGCTAGCAGACCACTATTCCTTCGCTGCCAGCTTTGACCGTTGTCTAACGAAACTAGAACACCGTCATAGCCGGACCCAAAGATTTTGTCATCCTTAACAAGTAGTGCTACGAGTTCAATGTAGTCTAATCCATCATTGTGCAGAATCCAGTCCGAACCGCTGCGGGTTATTCTTTGAAGCCCATCTCTTGTGGCAACCAAAATATCGTTGCCGTTGCCCTTAGCATCGATTATGAACTGATCGGTGAGCGGTGTTGCCTCCCAGCTGGACCCTCCGTCAGCGGATACAAACAGACCTTGTTCCGTTCCTGCAAATACGTGGTCGTCATGCACGAGCAACTGATTTATCTTTAGGTTGGTAAGGCCCGTGTTTGATGACGCCCATGTTTGTCCCCCATTGTCCGAGACAAACACTCCGCCACCCTCGGTGCCCGCAAAAATTCGGGTTCCATTCACGGCAAGCCGTGTGACGGCCGGATTCGTCAATCCGTCGTTCAAACTGATCCAGTTTTTCCCGTTATCTGAGGTGTAGTATACGCCAACGTCACTAAAACCTCCAATAAGACCGTCTTCTGTCGGCAAAAGCGCTCGAGGTATTGACCCAAGAGGTATTGAACCAAACTTAGTGGAGACATAGTCCCATGAGTCTCCGCCGTCTTGTGAAATTAGAAGACCACTCGACGTAGCAGCAATCATGTTGTTATTGCTCGCGACAATGCAGTACGCGAACTCTTGTGGCGCAACGAGTTTCCAACTTTCACCATCGTCTTCGGACATGTAAATTCCGTAAACCGATCCAGCCAGAATCTTGTTGTCGATAGACACTAGTGTAGGTACGTGTCCCCCGTCCGGGCCTTTTGTAAGCGTCCATTCGAGCCCAACGGTACCCCCGGATTCAAATGGGTCATCTTCATCCCTACAGGAAGTAACCAAAACGAGGCAACTAAGGAGAATTGTGCAACTGTAAAATGATTTCTTCATACGACCAACTATTTTACTTACAACGACATTTTGCCGGAGTGAATCAATTGCGCACCTTCGTCGGCACCGGGCTAATCCACACGCCCTCACCATGAACTCCGATTGCGATCTTGCCGTTTTCGATCGCTATCGAGTTGACACTTTTCGTGCCTGCGTAAACTGTATTCAGCGGTACGAATGGATTGGCTGGGTGTTGCCCGCACTAGTCACAGCCTTTACGTCATAACTCTCCGGATCATCATTCACCAAAGTCCAGGTATTCCCTTCATCTTGTGACATCAAGAGTCCATTATCCGTTCCTACAAAAAGGCTTCCGTCACTCCAGCCTAGTGAAAGAATCGATCCACCAGGCGGACCATTTGTTGGGTGCCAATTGACTAAAACTACTCTTTCTGGTTCAGGGTCTTCCGGCCAGCAGGTGGTGAGAAACGTGAGAATAAAAAACAATACAACACAACCGTAGAATGGTCTTTTCATACTACCAACTATTTTGCTCCCAACGACAATCTCTTCGAAGTGATATTTATTCACTCCGGACAGTCGGCAGCGGACTGACAAACGTCCCGCCACCCTCAACTCCTATTGCAATTTTATCTTTGCCAACAGCAACCGAGCGTACTTGTTTATTCTTTAAGCTCCAATTCTCGACGGTCCACGACTCGCCTCCGTCTCTTGATACATACACACCTTGATAAGAAGCGGCGACTACAAGTCCGCTCCCAGTAGACAGCTCGTTGGTATACACGTCCGACAGCGTTTTCTTCCACGTCTCACCGTTATCTTCTGAGATGAGTATACCACCTACAGTACCAGCAATAATCTTGCCATCAAACTCTATAAGATCGTTAACAAAAAGGGTTGCGTGCTCAGACAGTCCGTTGTTTACCTGAACCCAATTTCCGCCGGAAGTCGATCGGAAAATGCCAGCGCCATTCGTACCCACAAACAGATGGTCGCCGCTCTTCCCCATGCCCCGCACCTGCATTTCCGTGAGACCCGTGTTCATGGCCGTCCAATGTTGACCATTGTCAGCCGATACGAATACACCGTATGCTACCGCACTTGCATACCATCCATTGCCATCGATCAAAAATTCATTGATGGGCATGCCATTCAATCCAGGCATGATCTCCCACGTCACCCCGCCGTCTGTCGATATAAAAGATGCGCCATCGTTCCCTTGTAATATGGTGTTGCCGTTCACGGCCAACGCCTCGACAAACTGACTGAGAGGGTGGCTGTTGGCGACATTCCAATGCGCACCTGCATCACTGGTGACGTGGACTGTACCATAGGTGCCCGCGTAAAGTTTGTCGTTATGCCACGCCAGCGCAATAACACTTTGGCTTACGAGGCCATCGTTCTTCCGTTGCCAGCTTTGTCCGTTATCTGATGAAAGAAAGACGCCGTCCTGTGTTCCGCTATAAAGCCGGTCTCCGTTTGCAAGCAACCCCCTGACAATGTAATTGCTCAGACCGTTATTCATGGACGTCCAGGTCGCGCCGAGGTTCGACGTGCTCCACACTCCACCATTCGTGCCCGCAAGGATGTCGCTGCCTTGCGATTCCAGGCGAAATGTTATCAGACCTTGTAAGGCAGTACTTACCCACGTAACACCGTTGTCAGAAGATACAAAGACCCCGCCTTGTGTTCCGGCAAAAACATAGTCCTTAACCACCAACAGGGTATGTACGTTGAGGTTCGCAAGTCCGGAGTTAGATGCTGTCCATTTCTCACAGAGGTCGTCTGAAATGAACACTCCCCCACCCTCTGTGCCTGCGAAAATGCGACTGCCGTTGGTGGCGAGAGCGCGGATCTTCAGGTTGGTCAAGCCGTTGTTTACTTCATTCCAGGAATTCACGCCGGCAGATTTGAAAACACCACTGTAGGACGAGCCGGCAAACAAATCTGCTCCCACAGCAAGGAATGAAGTAGTCATTTGACCCAGTGACCCGAAATCTTGCCAGCTATCTCCATCGTCGCTGGATGCCATTATGCCGTCCAATGTCGTGGCGTAAAGTTTATCGGTCGTGGCAACAATTGACAGTGCTGCTTCGTCGGACACTCTTGTCCATGTATCACCATTGTTATCGGACACGAAGATGCCCCAATATGTTCCTGCAACAATTCGATCGTCCACGGCAGCAACCACCAGGACTTCTCCACCGTCAGGACCATTGGTGGGAGACCAATCGATTTTCACTTTCTGCTCTTTGGCCGGGTCATCCGAGTTGCAGGCGGTGAAAAGGAAAAGGCAGAACGGAAGGGCTGCTATCCTCCAGAATGCGGATTGCGTGAATAGAGACTTCATATGGCTTATGGAAGGCTTTTGCTCACAACGTCAGGCGTAGAAAGCTTATGTTTTGCGGGTTGGCAACACAAATATAAGGAATATCTAAAAAATTCCTCACACCTCAAGTCTAACGGTGATGCCACCCTCGGGTCGGATTGCTCATGTTCGCCCCGTTTCTGGTTCTTTACCTATCTTCCATCCTACTCATCCTAGTTCAGACACCAAAATGGAAAAATAACCCTATCCCTATGCGCTTTTTCACCCTTTTTCCTTGACTCCTTCCCCTACTATTCCTAAACTCGCCTATTGCCGGCAATGATGGGAAATACATATCCCACTTAACATGTGTTAATCTGAAATAAGGGATTCTCCCTTCGAGTTATGCCGAAAATCGTTAAGAGTAGGCT
>DATCLO010000073.1:0-14935 GCA_036563875.1 Cyclobacteriaceae bacterium | reverse complement strand
TGGTGAGATGCGGCGCGGTGACCTGACTACAGCGCAGACTTCGATTTCCTCAACCGACATTCAACGTACACTCAACACTACCATCGAACAAGCGATACAGGGACGGTCGGCCGGTGTCTATGTAACGCAAAATACTGGCGCCCCTGGTGGTGGTATTTCTGTCAACATTCGTGGTATCAACTCCATTGGGGGAAGCAATGAGCCTTTGTATGTCATTGACGGTGTGCAGATCCAGGGATCTACTTCCGCTTCTGGAACCAACCCTCTGGCATCTTTGAACCCCGCCGACATTGCCAGCATGGAGATCTTGCAGGGTCCGTCAGCTACAGCTATCTACGGATCCCGCGGAACGAATGGCGTCGTGCTGATTACGACGAAGCGCGGTAAGGCAGGAGATGTTAAAGTTACTTATGACTTCTCTTACAGTCTCCAGACACCTCCTGAAAATATTCCGGTAATGAACCTGCGCCAGTACGCGCAAATGGAAAATGAGTACAAAGCCATCGCCGGTGGTCAGGTGCGGGAAGACTTTCTGGATCCGTCCATCCTCGGTGAGGGGACGAACTGGCAGGACGAATTGTTCAAGTCTGCCGCGATGCAAAAGCACCAGGTTAGCGTAAGCGGCGGGAACGACAAAACCACCTTCTACATTTCCGGCGAAAGGATGATTCAGGATGGGGTAGCCCTTGGTTCCGGATTCGAACGGACCTCAGCCCGCGTCAACTTAGACGTCAAACCTCTTGAATGGCTCTTCATCGGGGGGAATGTTAACTACGCGAAGACAGACGAGAAGCTGGCATCAAACAACCTCAACGGGAACAACCTAATCGTTAATGCCATTCAACTCGGTCCACAAATTCCAGTCAGAAACCTTGACGGCACGTACGGTGGTGGTAATCCAGCCAACAATGCTGAGCAATTTGCTCCGCCTAACCCGGTGGGGATAGCCGAGCTATCAACGAATAAGTTGCGTCGCGACCGCATTATGGGTGGACTGAACGCGGGTGTAAGGATTCTCGATGGACTTGAACTTCGTACGAACTTCAATACCGATATAGGATTCTATCACTCTACTTACTATTTGCCCACTTACGACTTTGGCTGGCAGGAGAATGCAACAGCAGTGCTGGAGAACAACCATAATTACAATACGTACTGGGGCTGGAGTCAGACGATACAATACACCAAGCAGATTGGAAAGCATCACATCAATGCCATGGCTACCCATGAGGCACAGGAGTCCTACTGGAAGAACCTGAACGCGTCCAGGCGGGGTTTTCTAACGAACGAGGTTCTGGACCTTAATGCAGGAGATGCTGAGACCGCAGGCAACGGTGGGGGTCAGGGCGACTGGGCAATGGAGTCCTACCTTGCCCGCGTAAACTACAACTTTGACGACCGCTACATCGTGACTGCAGCATATCGCGCAGATGGTTCTGCGAATTTTGGTCCCGGAAAGAAATGGGGATACTTTCCTTCAATTTCCGGGGTGTGGCGCATTTCGGAGGAAGCATTCTTCAACGTGCCCTTTATCAATGACCTGAGGCTCCGGTTTGAAACCGGTCTGACCGGTAATCAGGGTGGCGGTGGTGGCATCTATGGCCGCATGGCCACTGCCCTTCCTACTGAATGGGGATCGGGCTTCCGACCGGAAAACTATCCTAATGCGGACTACCAATGGGAAGAAACCAGAACGGATAACTACGGTATCACATTTGGGCTGTTTAACGGAAGAATTCAGGTCGATGCCGATTACTATATCAAGAATACAGACAACCTGATTCTCCAAAGCGAGTTGCCCTGGTACATGGGAACGAGAGGCGATGCAGCTGTGGGTGCTCCCATGGTTAACGTAGGATCTTTGGAAAACAAAGGATGGGGATTTTCCATTCAGACTACAAACATCGACAAGAATGGATTTAAGTGGGAATCCAACTTTAATATCTCTGGCTTCAAAACCAAGATCACTAACCTCACTACCGGGTCAACGCACCTCACTCGAGAAGGGCCGGATTGGTTCCTTGCCAATTTTGCGCAACGTACGCAGGTTGGGTATGCTCCCTGGTTATTCTATGGTTACATAGAAGAAGGACTCTTCCAAAGTGTAGAAGAAATTGAAAACAGTGCGCGCCCCGTTGACAATAATGGCGACCCTCGTCCCGCTGCCGAGAACAGTATCTGGGTAGGCGATGTGAAATACAGAGATATAAACAACGACGGGAAGATCACAGCCGATGACCGTACGTTTCTCGGTAATCCTTATCCCAAGTGGTTCGGCGGATTCACGAACACGTTCTCCTTCAAGGGTATTGACGTCAGCATCCTGCTGACGTACAGCTACGGAAACCAGGTTTATAACTATGTGAGATATCAAAACAACAATCCCAACAATATCAACCTGGGTCGTAACATGTTTGTCGAGGCATTCGACTACGCCAAGGTGGCGGTGGACGAGGAAGGCAATCCGTACCTGTTGAACCCTGGGACGCGCGTGAACAGGATATCCGGTTCGAACGTCAATGGAAATTATGATCGACTCACAGATAAGTACCTCGAAGATGCGTCATATCTGCGTGTGAAAAACATTACAGTGTCATACAGTTTACCACAGTCGCTGTTGTCGAAACAACGTGTAGTTCGCAATGTGCGGCTTGGAGTGAGCGTACAAAACGCTTTCACTATTACCGACTATTCCGGGTATGATCCGGAAGTGGGATCATACGTCGGACCTAATGCTGCACAGGCTGAGGGATTTGTTGGCGTAGACTATGGACGTTATCCGCTAACACCTGTCTACTCATTTAATGTCGGAGTTGATTTCTAGTCTTAAATGGATCAGAAAATGAGAAATACTAATATCATACTGCTTGCCGCGCTGACCGTGCTGGTCGTGTTTGCCGGCTGTTCGGACGAATTCCTGGACAGACCACCGCGCGATAGGCTGGTGGACGCCAACTTCTTCAAGAACGACGAACAAGTATTGGCAGGCACTGCTCCCCTGTACAGCGCTGTATGGAAGAGCTATGTTGACAAGGCCAACTTCAAGCTTGGAGACATCCGAGGTGGAACCGTGTTCCGCGCCTGGGGCGATCGTGACGCCGTACTGTTCAACATTACTGACGTATCGGAACCTAATGAGCAAGCGTATCAGGCTTTCTTCGTAATCGTTGGGCAGGCCAACCTGGCCATCCACAATATCAATACGTACGCAGGTCCCGAAGTATCGGAAGAGATAAAGAATCATGCCATCGCAGAAGCGCGCTTCATGAGAGCTACGGCGTATACACACCTCGTGATGAACTATGAGGACATTCCGATCATTGAAAATAACCTTGAACATCTTTATAGCCCGCAATTGAGGAAGAACCCCAAAGAAGACGTTTGGGAGTTTATCAAACGCGACTATGAATTTGCGGCTGAGCATTTGCTTCCCGAGGCCATTCAACCAGGCCGGATCACAAAGTGGTCAGCTGAAGGTATGCTTGCGCGCACACACCTGACGCTTGCTGGTCTGGGTGCTTCTCCTGGCGCACGGCACCAGGAACATCTGGACAAAGCGAAAGAATACGCAGAGCGCGTCATCACGATGAGTGGAAAGCGTTTGTTGGACAATTACGCGGACTTGTTCCGCCATCCTTACGACAATAACGAAGAATCGCTGTTCGAACTGCAATGGGTGTATACAACCGCGCCCAACGGGTATGAGGCTTCCAATACGATGGTGTCGCAAATTACCTACACCAACGATATCGCTGCCAACGGCGACGGATGGGGCGGAGACCTCAGCGCTACATGGTGGCTGCTCAGCCTCTACGACGGCCTGATCGTTGACGATGGAGCCACACCCGGGTTTACTGTGGATCAACGCCTGAAGGCTACGTTCATGCTGCCTGGTTTCACTTACCCTGAGATCATCAACAACGTAACGGGTGAGGCGCACGTATTCCCTGATCCCGGTAGTAGCGACAACAACTTTGCTAGCATCAAGAAATATGTGATAGGTAGGATTCCAGGTGAAACGGACCGTCAACGCTACCCGAACAACACCTACATGCTGCGGCTCGCTGAAATGTACCTGACCTATGCTGAGGCAGCTTTAGGAAATCAGGCATCCACTCAGGATGCGAAAGCGTTGGAGTACTATAACGCAATACGCAAACGCGCCGGTGTGCCTCCCATTAATCCCGATGATACCGAGGGTGGACCTACAGAACTGACCTGGCAAATGATCTTCGAGGAGCGTATGAAGGAATTTGCAATGGAAAGTATGGCATGGTATGACCTCGTGCGGTTGCATTATTACGATCCGCAAAAGGCTTATGAGATCATCAACGCCCAGGATCGCGGACTGTTCGTAGTGCGGCCTAATCAATGGCCTAACCCTACAGCCTGGACCTTCACGAAGACTTCATGGTTTGCCGATCGGCAAGCAAATGCTAACTCGGGCAACTTCAAACTGCCAATCCCTGCGTCGGAAGTTAGCCAGGCACCACTCCTGAGTGCGACTGAGGAACCCGTGCCCTATGAGTTTGAGTGACGGTGAATTCTGTGGATTTAGAAATGAATGCTATGAAATCAATGAATAAGATACTGATCCTTATAATGGCTCTTGCGACGGCCGTGATATTCACGCAATGTTCGGACGATGAGTCCGGCGGCGCGCCTCGCGTTCGCTATGTGCGAATCACGGAGCCGACGTCTGCCGACTCACTGCTTGTCGCCGCCGCCCAGGGGCAAATGGTTGCCATCATGGGGGAGAACCTGCAGAACGTTGTGGAGGTTTGGTTTAATGACCAACCAGCGCAACTTCAAACAACGTTCATTACCAGTACATCCATCATCACGCGCGTTCCTGCAGAGCTTCCGGAGGTCATTACGAATAAGTTGACACTTGTCTTTGCCAACGGTCAAACTTTGGAGTACGACTTCTCGGTGGACATTAGCGAACCTCTCGTCACAAGAATGAAGAGCGAATATGTCAACACCGGCGATGTTGCCACTTTCTATGGTGACTTCTTCTACGAACCGCTGGTCGTCACCTTCAGTGGAGGCGTGGAAGCTGAAATCGTTGATGTTGAAGATAGGGTGCTGAGTGTAATTGTCCCCGACGGCGCCGAACCCGGTCCGGTAACAATTGCATCCAACTTTGGTGTCACTGTAACTGACTTCTGGTTCAGGGATAATCGCAACATCTTCGCTGACTTCGAAGGACCGTTTATAAGTGGTTTCTGGAGGGGCGGCGACTTCGTCGTTGATTCAGATCCGGACATTCCAAACATCAACAACAAGTTCATGCGTGTCAACAGGGGCCAGCAAGGTGCATGGCCTTACCTGGAGTGTTACGGAGGACCTGCAGATGGCGACGTGGCGGATCTGACGAAGGTTATACCAGAAGGAGCATTTATTGATCCGGGCAGCTACAGCCTCAAGTTCGAGATAAATACCCTTGAGACGATCAGTGGTGCAATCATGCGCCTCTACCTCGGTTCCGCCCCTGGAGGTACGTTCGGCGATGCCCGAAATAACATCTACTACCAATGGCAGGCTAACCTGGACACCCAGGGCGAATGGGAGACTGTCACAATTCCATGGGAAGATGTTTATGCGGCTAACCAGCAGTTCCCCTACAATCCCGCGGGATATGGCATGTACATATACTTCCATGGGCCTAACCCCGCCATATACAACTTTGCGATGGACAACTTCAGGGTAGTGCCAAACACAAATGATTAATTCTTACTGGATACAGCATATGAAAATGGATCATATAAAAATAGTACCCGGCCTCTTATGCCTGATGCTGTCATTTGCGTTGTTGATGTCGTGCGATGATGATAACGACGCAAAAAGTTCGAAGATCGAGTTGCTGAGTTTTGGGCCGTCGGGCATAAAGCATGGGGAGGAAATGCGCTTTATTGGCAATAACCTGGACAAGGTAACGGCTATAGTATTCGCTCCTTCTGTTGAGGTGCCCAGGAGTTCTTTCACGTCGGTCACACCCGAAGTCATCAAGCTTATTGTACCGCCGGATGTTGAGACTGGCAGAGTGATTCTGAAGACGCCTGAAGGCGACATTGAATCGAAAAGTATATTTAGCCTGGAGGTTCCTGTGGTGATTTCAGGTTTCACACCGGAAGCCAAACCTGGTACTGAAATCACTGTGACAGGTGAATTCATTAACTGGGTGGAAAGCGTAACGTTCCCGGGCAATTTGATAGTGGAGAAGGAGGACTTTGTCAGCCAATCCCAAACTGAATTAAAGGTAATAGTGCCCTGGGAGACAAGAACTGGCTTCCTGGTGTTTAACACTGGTGGAACTGAACCACTGGAGATTACTACCGAGGACGTCCTGACTGTCAGCCTTCCTGCTCCGGCCTCGTTGACGCCCGATGCTATCCGTCATACCGAGGAACTGACGATAACAGGAGCCGATCTGGATCTGGTAACTCAAATTAAATTCGGGGGTGGAGCTGTTGTAACCAGTGACGAATTTGTCAGTCAGTCGGAAACAGAAATAGTCGTGACCGTCCCTGCAACCACGACCGACGGCAATCTGATCTTTACGGCCCCGTCCGGTCTTGAAGTGGAAGGAGGCATGCTGACCATCATATTGCCGAATGTGACAGCGTTCTCGCCATCGGATACGGACGACCACAATCCTGGTGTTACCCTGACGATGACCGGAACGGATCTCGATCTTATCGGTGAATTGAGTTTTCCCAACGTACCCGACCCGGTTACTGAATTCGTAAGTCAAAGCCCTACACAATTGCAGGTCGTGATCCCTGATGGAGCAAAGGGTGGTACGGTCGTAATTACCACCATCCATGGCTTCACGGTTCCTATCACCGTTCCGTTCGGCGATCAATTGACGCTGGCCACGGTGATCTACGACGACGAGGTACACGCCCCGCTCGGTGCCGGTGGCGGCTGGGGCGACGTGGTCACTGACATCGCCAATAGCGAGCAAGTGCGCGTAGGCACAAAAGCCATCAAAGTAACGTTCATAGGCGGCTGGGGCGGCGGCGCCCAGTTCGGAAACTGGGATGGCGGTGCCGTATCAACAGCAGGAGCTTCTTTCTACGCGTTCTCAATCTATGGTGGCCCCGGCACAGGAGGTAACGAGATCAACGTAAATGTTGCCGGAAAGCAAGTCCAGGTTGCGATCGAGGAAGGTGTTTGGAAAGACGTTCAGATACCGCTGGCTGATTTCGAGAATCCGGCCGGAATAAGCGAAATATGGTTCCAGGACCGCGGCTGGTCTGGCGACGTGTGGATCGATCACATTGGACTGAAATAGAGCCTAACCCTTAAATCTGAAATGAGCCGCCCGTCCATGCGATGAGGCGGCTTATTTTGTTATGGGATTCACAGCGGCTCGCTGGCAATTTTGGGACGAAGTATCCAACTTAAGTCCTTTTCGCCGCGACTACTGCAAGCATCGACAGGAATATACTTGAAGAAAAATGGTGGAATAAGATGGGAACCGTAGTTGGAAAAATGACTCTTGTGTCATGCCTCCTCTTCATAGTCTCCTGCTCCCGGGAGGACGAGCCTCTCTTTACCCGGCTAACCGCGCGCCAAACCGGCATCGACTTCATCAACGAAAACTACGAGACCGAAACCAGCAACATCCTTACTTACGAATACTTCTATAACGGCGGCGGTGTTGCTCTGGGTGATATCAATAACGATGGTCTTGTCGATATATACTTTACTTCGAACCTGTTTAGCAATAAGCTGTACCTGAACGAGGGCAATTTCAAGTTCCGGGACATCACGGAGGAATCGGGTACGGCCTGCGACGTGGGGTGGAAGACCGGCGTTACGATGGTGGACGTCAACGACGATGGATACCTGGATATCTATGTGTGCCGATCGGCTAACCCTCTCAACCAGGAGCGACGTCGAAATATCCTCCTGATCAACAACGGCGACCTCACCTTCACCGACCAAGCAAAAGAGTACAACCTCGACGATCCCTCATTCTCCACGCAAGCTGCCTTCTTTGATCACGATCGGGATGGCGACCTGGACATGGTGCTCCTCAATCATTCGCTCCTCGACATCTCCAACGTATACAACCTTTCCGTCAAGAACTCCAACGAACGATTCCCGGATGTGGGCAACAAGTTCTATCGAAATGACAATGGACACTTCACAGATGTTAGCGATTCAATCGGTGTCTATGGATCGGCATTTAACTACGGATTGGGTATCAGCTTGTCTGACATCAACAATGATGGGTGGATCGACATGTACCTGGGATGCGACTACACCGCGCGCGACCGGATGCTGATCAACGAAGAGGGCCGGTTCTTCAAAGACGTAACCGCCGAACAACTGAGTCATATATCAAAGTTCACGATGGGAACCGACATCGCCGACATCAACGGCGATCAACTCATGGACATCTTCACGCTTGACATGTTGCCTGAAGACAACTATCGGCAAAAGCAACTCATGGGTGTAGACGAATACAACGTATTCAATCGCATGGTGAAAAGCGGGTTACATGCGCAGTATATGCGAAACATGCTCCACCTCAACAATGGGAACGGAACGTTTAGTGAAATTGGACAACTCGCCGGTGTATCCAATACCGACTGGAGCTGGAGTGCGCTGATAGAGGACTTTGATAACGATGGGATCCCTGACATTTTTGTTACAAACGGATTCAAACGCGACCTTACCAATAACGACTTTGCCAAGTTCGAAGCGGCAAAAAGTGTGGAGGCAAAATTGCAAAAGGGTGAGAAGGTCAGCTTACTGGAGGTGATCGCAAAGTTCCAGGAGAACAAGCTGCCCAATTACGTCTTCAAGGGCAACGGCGATCTTACATTCACCGACGTTACGAAACCATGGGGATTTGATGAACCCTCCATCGCGAATGGCGCGGCCTATGCCGATCTCGATAATGATGGTGATCTCGATTTGGTCGTCAACAACATGAACGACCAGGCAGGAATCTACCGTAACAACGCTGAGCGACTACAGAACAAGTTCCTTGCCGTGAGACTGAGAAGCAAAACCAACAACTTTGCTGTGGGCGGACGTGTGACGGTGTTCGCCGACGGAAAAGCATGGGTTAGAGAGAATTTGCCCGTCAGAGGTTTTCAATCGTCCGTGGATCCGGTGTTGCATTTCGGGCTGGGTGGTGTAGAGCGTGTTGACTCAGTAGTCGTCCGTTGGCCGTCCGGCGGATCTCAGACCGTGAGCAATGTCCCGCTGAATCAGCGCATCGACATTACACAGGCCGAAGTTACCCTTGAAATACCAGAAACTGCACCGCACAAGTTGCTTGAGGAAGTCGCGACGTTGCCAGACTTCACGCATACCGAGAATGAGTTTGTTGATTTCAATATTCAATCGCTGCTTCCGAGGCAATACTCAACGATGGGCCCAGCGCTGGCTATCGCAGACGTGAATGGCGACGGTCTGTCCGACGTGCTCATCGGTGGCGCGAAGGGCCAACCTGCTTCATTGTTCCTCGGCAACAAGAAAGGCGAGTATGTGAAATCCGATCAGCCTGCTTTTGAAGCCGACAAAGACAGCGAAGATATTGACGCCGTCTTTTTCGACAGCGACGGTGACGGTGACCTGGATTTGTACATCGTGAGTGGTGGATATGAATTCGGAAAATCCGATCCGGCATTGCAGGATCGACTCTATAACAACAATGGAAAGGGGCAGTTTACCAGGGCTGCGTTGCCTGAAATGCGGATCAGTGGTTCGTGTGTTCGACCCTCAGATATCGATGGCGACGGTGACCTGGATTTGTTTGTCGGTGGAAGGATCGTTCCGGGACGTTATCCTGAAACGCCTGAGAGCGTGATACTAATAAACAATGGCAGGGGAAGCTTTGCTGTTGGCTCAATTCCTGACGACCTGCGAAATACAGGAATGGTTAGTGATGCCGTGTGGGTCGACTTGAATGGAGATCAATTTGAAGATCTCATCGTCGTGGGAGAATGGATGGGTATTGAGATCTTCCTCAACGAAAAGGGCGCGTTGAGGAAGGCAACGCCAGATTTCTTTTCGGAACCTACTTCGGGGTGGTGGAATTGTATCGCTGCGGCCGACTTCGACAATGACGGCGATAAGGATTTTGTCGTCGGTAACATCGGCTTGAATAATCAGATCAAAGCCACCCCGGAGCGGCCGGCGACGATGTGGTACGCCGACTTCGATGACAACGGATCAGTGGATCCTATCCTCAACTACTACATCATGGATCGGAGCTATCCATATCCTACACGCGATGAATTGGTAGGCCAGCTGCCGGGTTTTCGGAAGCGGTTTAAGGATTACGACAGCTATTCCCGTGCTAGTCTTGATGAACTGCTGACGCCAGACGAAAAGAAGAAGGCGTCTCAGCTGACGATGGTGCAAATGCAGAGTTGCTACGTCAGGAATGACGGAACTCAGTTCGTTGTCGAACCTCTTTCCATCGAAGCACAAATTGCGCCGATGTTCGCTGTCGCGGTTCTTGATGTGGATGGTGATGGCAACCTAGACTTTATTGCCGGTGGAAATCTTACGGCAACACGATCAAGAACAGGTAAGATGACAGGAAATACCGGGTTTGTTTTTCTGGGCGACGGAAAGGGAGGATTTGAGTTTGTCAAGCCGGCGAGAACTGGACTACAGTTAGCGGGTGACGTAAGAAAAATTGTCGTTGATGGTGAAAGAGTGTTAGTTGCTGTCAATAACGGTCCGGTGAAGATGGCAATGCTTAATGTGCGGACGCAGTCGGAATTTTAGCACCTCATTTTCCTTTTTTAGCGATTCCATACAACAACGTGCCTGCCAGCGCTCCGATGATGGTGACAAGCATTGCAGGAAATCCCGCGCCGGTCAAAGCATAGAGGGAACCGGGGCATGCGCCGGTCATTGCCCACCCCATGCCGAAAAGCATGCCACCGATTACTGTACCTCTGTTGAGGATCTTACGTTTGGGTTGAAGCACATTTCCGTCGGAACCTTTTATACCCGACTTGCGAATCAATAGAAGGGAAAGCGCGCCGACTGCCACCGCGGAACTGATTACACCGTACATGTGAAACGATTCAAAGCGAAACATTTCCTGCAGCCGGTACCAGGAAACAATCTCACCCTTTACCAGGGCGACGCCGAACCAAGCTCCAGCCAGTATGTACTTCGTGATATTCCATACGCGACTTAACGCAGGCGGCCTCGTCTGATCCAATTCGCGAGCTTCACGTCGTTGAAGAAGTTTTACTTCTGAGATCATATTTCAAGAGCGAGAATGAACGGAAGAATAGCGTGTGTCATGGTCAGGCCGCCCACCAGGAAGCTGCACGTTGCAACCAGAGATGGAATTTGCATTGACGATAGACCAAGAATCGAATGACCCGATGTACAACCTCCGGCATATCGGGTGCCGAAACCGATCAGGAGACCTCCGCCAACAGCAAGCAGCAGTCCTCTCAGTGTAAGCAGACTGTCCATAGAAAACAGCGCCTCCGGTATGGGTGCTGTTGTCGGGGTAATTCCGAAAGTTGCGAGGTATTGTTGCAGGTCGGCGTTTATTACAACATCTTCATTTGGCGCGAGGATGGTGCCTGCAAATACACCACCAAGTATCAACCCGCCAGCGAAAAGCAAATTCCATTGCTCATTTCGCCAGTTATACGAGAAGTAAGTAAACCGCCTGGCCGGAACAACAGCAGCACATATGTGTCTGAAGGACGATGATACGCCGAGTGACTTGTTACCCAGCAAAAGCAGGAGGGGCACAGTAAGACCGATCATGGGACCTGCAACATACCAGGGCCATGGTTTGGAAAGAATCTCAAGCATGACGATTGATGTAAGGCTGCAAGCGCAGCATCAATAACCAACAACAGGGCTTCCAGGACGACCCTGATGGAATTGTCCTTTCTATACGGAAGGACGAAGAAAAGGTTTTGAAATGTTTTGGAAGGGGTGCGAAACGATCAGTTCAGCGTGGGCTCGAGTCGTGCTGATTCTTCTCCCTGTTTCTTTGCCTTCTTTTCTTTTTTTGCAATCGATTTGGCAATCTTGTCGGCCTTCTTGTTGAGCTTCTTAAGTTCAGCTTTGAGTTGCGCGGAAATTTTCTTTGAAGCTTTTCCAATCATCTTCTTCGTCTTTCGGGAAGTAGGTGAAAGTTCAAGGTCTTCGATAGTCTTGTTAACGGCCTCTTCAATTTTGGTTCGGACGTATTTTTTTGATACTTTTTTCATAGAGACGAATCCAATGTAGGGTGTTACTAAAATAGAGGACATTCCTCAGAAGTAACAGAATTAACATAAACTTAACACGGAACAGCGCTTTCCAGGGTTTCCAGAAGCTTACTAACGGCCTGAAACTTAATTGATTATGTGTGTGTTGAAGGTATAGCTTTGATCGTGCAGATATGAAAGAAGTGCTCGAAGTATTATCAGAACCGTGGCCGTGGTATGTATCCGGCCCGCTGATCGGTCTGACCGTTCCTCTGCTATTGCTGTTGGGGAATAAGTCGTTTGGAATCTCGTCATCCTTTTCGCACATCTGTGCGGCGGTGTTGCGCCCCGCTATTCCGTTTTTCAGATACGACTGGAAAAAAGAGGCATGGAATCTCTGGTTTGTCGGTGGCCTTGTGCTTGGAGGTGTCATTGCAGCGAATGTATTTCCCTTTTCGCAGGATATTGAAGTCAGCAACTCGCTGAAAGCGGAACTGGTCAACTATGGTGTTACCCGCTATGATACCTTGTTACCGACTGAGCTGTTTTCATTTGAGGGATTGGGAACGTTGCGTGGATTTCTGCTGATCGTTGTCGGCGGATTTCTTGTCGGATTTGGAACGCGTTACGCCGGGGGCTGTACATCAGGACACGCAATTATGGGATTGTCAAATCTCCAATTGCCTTCCCTGGTAGCGACTGTAAGTTTTATGGCCGGTGGGTTCTTGATGGCCAATGCCATACTTCCGTTCATCTTAACATTGTAGACTATGAGCAAGGGTGAAGTAGTTGCAGAGTTTCGAAAACTTACGGACACCGATCCGGAAGGAAGAGCTATCGACAGCGGCCTCAATGAGTCGCGTCTGTCTTTGCCATGGTGGCATGATATAAAGTTCCTTATAGCCGGAGCGTGGTTTGGTTTGTTGCTTGTAAAGAGTGAGGTCATCTCATGGTTTCGAATCCAGGAGATGTTCAGATTGCAATCTTTTCACATGTATGGCATCATTGGTTCAGCGGTACTGGTGGGTATGCTTTCCCTATGGATCATAAGGAGGTTTGGGATCCGTACGATCTACGGAGAGCCTATTGTTGTTGCCGATAAGAAATTCCACAAAGGCAATATTTACGGAAGCCTTTTGTTTGGATTCGGTTGGGCAATGACCGGCGCCTGCCCTGGCCCGCTCTACGCGCAACTCGGTACCGGCATGCTTGTCATTGGCGTGACCATCATCAGTGCACTCGCCGGAACGTGGGTGTACGGACTGTTGCGCTCCAGGCTACCGCACTAATGATTAGCGATCAGCGATTTTTGATTTATCGCCCAAAGATTTGGGAAGGCGTGTTGCGTGGGTCAAATCACAAATCAAAAATCGCTAATCTCTAGTTCCACCATGGCAGGGGAAGCGGTACGTCGTTGATGGAGTCGACCAGCAAGTCGGGCTTGAAGGCGTAGTTGATGAGATCTTCCCTTCTTGAAATGCCGGAAAGGACAAGTACAGTCTTGTAGCCCATGATCGTGCCGCCGAGTATGTCAGTATCCATCGTATCACCGATTACTGTCGTGTAAGCTGTTTCCAGTCCCAATGCTTTTCGCGCCGACCGCATCATAACGGGGCTGGGCTTTCCGATGACGAAGGCGCGCTTTCCTGTCGCCTCCTCGATCATCGCGGTGGTAGCAGCGATACCAAGGTTGTTCCAGCCTTTCTTTTTGGGAGAAGGATCGCGGTTCGTGGTGATGAATTTCGCGCCCTCGAGAATCATGTCGACGGCACGCTGCACCATCTCAAGCGTGAAATTGCGGCCTTCACCAAGTACAACCCAATCCGGGTCTGTTTCTACAAGCGATATACCCGCCTCATTGAGACTGCTTAGCAGTCCCCCTTCGCCCAGCACATAGGCCGACCCGCGGGGGATTTGTGCGCTAAGAAATGCTGCCGTCGCCATGGCGCTGGTGTAGATGTGATGTTCCTCGACGTGGATGCCAAGTTTGCCAAGTTTTCGCACAACCTCGGTCCGGCTTCGCTGGCTGTTATTCGTCATGAACATGAAGGGAATGTTCTCGGCCAGGAGCCGATTAATAAACAGGTCGGCGCCGGGGATCATCGTGTCGCCACTATAGATCACCCCGTCCATGTCGATCAGTATGCCGTGTTTCATGATTCAGATTTGGCGTGAATGAGGCAAAGATAATTCAAGGGGTTATATTTAACGCCTCACAGGTTCCATAATGGAAAAGGAAATAGTCACAATAGCGCTGATTGCCGCTAATGTATTGATATCATACAAAGGTTTTCGGGATCCTTCCTTCTTTAATCGGCATTTGTTTGAAGTCGGCAGGGTGTTGCATCATCGTGAATATGGGCGGTTGTTCATGTCAGGTTTCCTCCATGTCGACTGGACGCACCTGCTGTTCAACATGTTTTCGCTGTACAGCTTCAGCTTCATCATGGAACGTTTGCTGGGTCCCATTCTCGTTCTGATCATTTACTTCGCGAGCCTGCTCGGCGGTGATCTGCTCGCCCTGTTCATTCACCGCCGGCATCCGGGCTATCGCGCTGTTGGGGCTTCCGGTGCCGTATCAGGCGTGATCTTCGCAGCCATTGCAATCGTTCCCGATATTTATGTCAGCATCTTTCTCATTCCTATTGGTATTCCCGGCTGGCTCTTCGGCATTTGTTACGTTATTTATTCCATGTACGGCATTCGTTCCAGTGCCGGCAACATTGGCC
>DATCLO010000072.1:0-60676 GCA_036563875.1 Cyclobacteriaceae bacterium | reverse complement strand
GTTGATTAGTGGGTAAGCCATTCGGCTATCCCCTCTCCTCTCAGCATGTCAATACACTGCGTCATCCCACGATAGTGATGGTAGATCCCCTTCCAAATGCTGCCTTTGTTGGCGGTTTTGAATTGAGGCTGCTTATCGAGGCCGCCTGAGTACCAGTCGCCATTTTCGTGGTCGATCAGATAGGTGTCGACGTAACGCCAGAGTTTGTAGAACTTTTCGTAATAGTTGAGGGGATCGTCGGGATAGAGTTTGGACATCATCAGTAAGCTGTTGAGTCCCTCTGCCTGTGCCCACCAGTTCTTCGTATCGCGAATGATGCGAATACTGTCTGCATCTTTGAAGTAGTAGCCTTCGTCATAAAACCCTCCAACCTCCTTGTCCCATCCGTTTTGCAACGCATGATCGACCATGCGTTTAGCGATGGTATGCGTTTTCACGTCGTTCTCAATGCCGAGAACATGCGATGCCTCCAGCATCAGGAATGCAGTCTCAACATCGTGTCCGAAGGAAACGTGATCGAGTCCGTGGTGTTTCATGATCACCTCCTCAGTCGAGTCGCGAAATGAAATCGGCTTCCAATCGGGCGTCAGAAAGAGGGTGAGGTAACCTTTCGGCGTAACGATGACGTCGCGGATCAGAAGCAGCATTTCTTCCAGTCGCTCGCGCAGCAGGCTGTCGGGCCACACCATGTAGAGTTCGGTGAATGCTTCAAGCAAGTGAATGGAGCTGTTTTGATCTTTGTATCCGGTATCCGACGTCGACTCAACATCATCTGTACGGGCAATGACGGTGCCATCGGCTTCGAGGTGCTGGAAGTATCCTTTATGCACGGGATCGTGACTGTGCTCCTCCAGCCATAGGAATGCCTTTTTGGCGAGGTTAAGCGCTGCGGTGTCCTGCGTTAACGCATAGTATGCAGCGAGCCCATAGATACCAAAGGCGTTACCGTACGCAGTCTTTATTTCTCTGCCTCCCTGGGCTCTCACATTTCCCTGCCGGTCGAGATGCTGATGAAAGCCTCCGTGCTCCTTGTCCCACATCACATCGCGGAGAAAACGAAAGCCGTGTTCAGCACTTGCGCGGTAGTGCTCGACTTCCGGATAACGTAAAGCCGCTTTTGCATTCGTCCACGTATGGCGTGCCTGGGTGACGATAAATTTGTCCTGGTTTTCTGTGGGTTTAAAGTCGTATGTAAATCCACTCAGGAAGCCGCCGTATTCTGTATCTACCGCTTGCGGATACCATTTCTCAAGTGTTAATGTTCGAAGGAGATTCTCTATTGTATCAGCAAGAGCAAGTCGCTCTTCCGGAGAATGCAATTCGGTCTTCTTTGCTTCTTTGGTCCGGCAGGCCGCGACGAGGCAAAGGACGGAGATGAGAAAGATTGTGCAGGTACGGGTTGTCATGGGATTTAGGAAAAGGTAACGCACAAATCTAACCGAATCCGTCACTTTGCCAAACAGCGTTTATTCAAGGGCCACCGCGCTGTATTTGGGATACCGAACCGCGTATGCAAGCTTTACGGAATGCGTACTTCCGGCAGGAATCTTCTGCTTCCACTTTACGGAGCCGGTCTCTTGATTGTGTTCGCCATTAGAAAGTTCGAGTACGTCAACACTGATCGACTTCGTATTCGGAATCGGCACCTGATCCTCGATGACCAGGGTTATTTCTTCCGCTTTTTTATTGCGAACGCTTATCTCGTAAGCCATCACCACCTTGCTGTTCGAACCCAGAAACTGGTTCGATGAAAGATCGCGTATCTTCTCCCGCTCGATGACGATAGCCGCATCACGACCCAGAGAAAGCATGAGTGTGTCTGCGCTCCGTTCGGACGAGACTTTCCCGGTAGTCATCTTCGCGTTTCTTACTCGTCTCCAGTTTGTCGGTGATTTCCATGAGCCGTTCGCGGAAGTAATCCATCGCCGTTCTGAGCTCTTCGATTTCAACGCCATCGCGCGTACCGCCTATCGATTTGTTAGTCTTTAGAATTTCGCGCTCCTCATGATACACCTCCTGCAAAGCGCGTTCGCGATCGATAAGGGTCGTGAGGCGCTTTTGCTCCTCTTCAAGGAGACGAACCTTTTCCGGTTTTTGAAGCTCATCGAGGTAATTCACGTTGAAAGAAACTGACATGATCTTCGCAGGCTGCGTAATGCTCACCTGGATGCTCTGCTCACTGATGCCGGGTGCGATTCCGGACAGCGATAACACTGTAGTACCCTGCTCAAGGATTACCGTAGTCTTTCGACTCACCTGGGCACCCTCCAGAAATACAGTAACGGCACGGATATCGGCCGCTATGCTCTTTGATCTTTCCTGGCCGAATGTGTACGCACAAACCGCCACGAACGCGATTGTAAAGAATCTCTTCATAGTGTATCGATTTAGAGGTTATACTCTAATGATGCACTCGAAGGCAGTTTTCCATAACTTCAGACCAAAATCCAGGAATCATGAAACACCTCTTCATATCGATCATCTGCACAATCCTAGTGTGTCCGGCAACATCACAAAACAGGAAGACTGTGGAACGAATGAAGGATCAGGCGATTCAGAACATTATGGGCGGACGCGACAACTATGAATCCATAGCACTGAAGATATGGGAGTTTGCTGAAGTGGGATACAAGGAAGAACAAAGCACTGCCCTCCTACAGGAAACGTTGCGATCGCACGGTTTCCGCATTACGGCCGGAGTAGCTGGCATTCCAACGGCTTTTGTAGCTGAATACGGATCTGGAAGTCCTGCAATAGGCATTCTCGCCGAATACGATGCCCTGCCTGGGTTATCACAGATGGCCGTGCCTGAGAGAAGTCCCATAGAGACCTCAAATGCAGGACACGGCTGTGGACATCACCTCTTTGGAACCGCGTCGGTAGCAGCGGCCATCGCCATAAAGGATCTGATCGAACAAGGAAAGATTTCCGGCACCATAAAACTCTTCGGCTGTCCTGCGGAAGAAGGCGGCAGCGGAAAAGTATATATGGTGCGGGCTGGATTGTTCGATGGACTCGATGCGGTGATTCACTGGCATCCCGGCGATCGCAATGAAGTGACACTCACAAGTGCCCTTGCCAACAAGTCGGCCAAGTTTCGCTTCTACGGAGTCGCCGCCCATGCATCAAGTGCTCCGGACAAAGGAAGATCAGCGCTGGATGGTGTCGAAGCTATGAACTACATGACAAACCTCATGCGCGAACACATGCCGCAGGAAGCACGTATGCACTACGTGATCACGCGGGGTGGAAATGCGCCAAACGTCGTGCCCGACTTCGCGGAAGTCTACTATTATGTCCGTCATCCCGACAAGCAGGTTGTTAAAGAACTCTTTGAACGCGTCGAGGCCGCGGCATCAGGAGCAGCAATGGGTACCGGCACAAAAACAGACTACGAAATCATTGGCGGAACCCACGACCTGCTCATCAACAAAACGCTCGCGCGTGTGGCTCAGATTAACCTCGAACGTGTAGGCGGAATACAATACGATGCTGAAGAAATAGCATTCGGTAAGAAGATCCAGGAAACACTCACATCAAAGCCCGATCTTGCGAGAGCCGCCACGGTCGTTCCCTTTGATGCAGAGCGATCGGAAGGGATAGGTTCAACCGACGTTGGCGACGTCAGCTATGCTGTACCCACGGTGGGTGTACGCATTGCCACCTGGGTACCCGGCACACCAGCTCATAGCTGGCAGGCCGTAGCATGCGGCGGCACGTCCATCGGTCTCAAAGGCATGCACGTCGCCGCCAAAACCATGGCCCTCACCGCCATTGATCTCTTCACACAACCGCAGGTTCTTGCCGAAGCAAAGAAAGAGCACGCCGCGTCGATAGGTGATTATGTGTATCAGGCATTACTGGGGAATAGGGAACCGGCGTTGGGGTACCGTGATTAGGAATAGGTGATCGGTTATAGTCGTTAGGGTAATTGCTGATCGGTGAATGATAGTAGAGATAGTGATCGATCGATGGCCAGAAGGTATAAGCTATGTGTGCCTATGTGAACTATGTGGTTCAGAGACCCTAAGGCTTTTTCTGAACCACATAGGAACACATAGACAGATCACATAGGACACATAGATACAAGTCCCGTTACCATTTGTCTCACAAGGCCCCATACTGTCTCAAATACTTCTCCGAATTCGCCCTGACATTCTCCGGTGGATTCATCGTAAGCGCTTTCTTGAAGTTTTTGACGGCATTCTTTTCATCGCCCTTTATCGCATAGGCTTCGCCAAGGCTATCCCATACATTGGCGCTCCTGGGATTGCGTTGTGTGTTAAGTGTAAATATGCGAATGGCTTCGTCGATGTTGCCCTGATTCAGCAGCTGATATCCGTAGTTATTGAGTTCACCTTCAGTGGCCATAGCGAGGGCTTCTTCCCTGAGCTTTCCGACTTCATCCTTACGTCCAAGCGCTTCCAGGATGCCGGCCTTCGTGAACAGTGTGGTGAAGTTCCGATTCATTGTAACAGCGCGGTCACTCCATTGCAGAGCTTCTTCAAGATTCGTCTTGCTATTAAGGGCATAGTTTGCAGCGCTTGCCCAGCCCTGCCAGTTAAAACCCTGGATGTTGCTGAGTTCTTCACGAGCGTTTGCCATGACGATGTCGTCAACGGCGAACTCTATCTTGATTGGGAATTGCTTTTTCTCCCAGTTGAGGACCAGCTCGGCACTGGTCTTGTCCAGATTAATGAACTCATAGGTAAGCCTTTCCGTCATCTCGTGATCGCGAATCGTGATGGGCGCCCGCATTTGGTCGCGTGCGGGATCGTACCAATAATTACCCCACGCTTTGTAGTCCTTGGAAAGAACCACCTCGCCTGAGTTGTCCTCGTTGATGACAAAGAACAATCCATAGCTGCCTGCCGGTACGGTCTGACCTTGAATCTTAGCTTCGTGTGAAAGGGTCAATACGGTGTTCTCGTTCGCGCCAGCGCGCCAGGGTGCCGGGTGGGTAGAAATAAAGCCAGGGGGTTGATACCCATAGGGAACCAATTTGCCCCAGATTTCCCGACCGTTAACTGCGGGTCGTGAATAGGAAACCTCAACCGTAGAAATACCTATGGTTTGGGACACCGTCGCCGCAGGGCTCGGCGTTCGGGGCGTGGTAATACCCTGAGCAAACGCCGTGACAACCATAGTGCTCAGGATTAGCGTAAAGAACTTCTTCATATTTATGAGGTTTAGGTTATAATGATCTTTGGGTTGCACGCAAAAGGTACCGAATGGGGGGAAGAACGGCAATACCCCGGAGGGGGGGAAAGTTGCTCTCACACTCACACTGTCCCTTCCCACCCTTCAATTCTTCTAAAGCGTCTGAGCTTGTTTTTTAAAGCGATGATCTCCGCTTGCATTTCATCAATGCGTTGAAGCAAGCGGTTGATCACTTCTATGCCTTCAAGGTTTATATCAAGATCGTAATGAAAACGCGTTAGTCGCTCGAGCAATGGGAGTTGATCATGGCGGACGTACATCTCATCGCGGATGGCGACAATGTCGATAAGTTCGGCGTCGTGAAGGGCGCGTACGAAGGACACCTCGACGGAATAATGTCTGCAAAATTCACCGACTGATATTAGGTCTTCCTGTTTCATGTGATCAGGATCTGAGTTTCGACAATTCCGTGAACAACTGCTTTTCCCTTTCCGATAATGATGTCGGCAGCTTTACCGACCACGTCACATACAGATCGCCAAAGCCTTCCTCACGATAGCGTGGAAAGCCCTGGCCTTTCAAACGAACCCGCGTTCCAGGCTGTGTACCTGCCGGAACACGCACTTTTACCTTACCCTTGAATGTGTCGAGGGTCACCTCACCTCCCAGCACCGCGGTGTATAGGTCGATTTCACGGTCCATAAACAAGTCCGCACCATCTCTCCTGAACACTGGGTCCTCCGGGATATTAAAGGTGATGTACAGGTCGCCGTTGGGTCCACCATTCACGCCTGGACCACCATGCCCGCTGATCTTGATGGTCTGTCCATTCTCGATTCCGGCCGGAATCGTGATACGAATCTTTTTGCCATTGATGTCGAGCGTCTGCCTGTGCGTCTCCGCCGCCTGGCGAAGAGTGAGGTTTAGTGTGGCGTGAAGGTCTTCTCCCCTGAAACGCGCAGCGCCGCCAAACCCGCCGGGTCGACGGCTCCCGAAAAGGAACTCGAAAAAGTCTGAGAATCCATCATCAAAGCCCCCTGTAAAGGTGTCGTGTCCTCCAAAACCTCCAGCTCCCCTGCTTGTCCTCGCACTCTCGAAGGCCTCGGCATGCTTCCAATCTTTGCCGTACTGGTCGTACTTCTTCCTTTTCTCCGGATCGCTGAGCACCTCGTGCGCCTCGTTGATCTGTTGGAATTTTGCCTTGGCGGATTCATCGTTAGGGTTCAGATCAGGATGATACTTCCGCGCCAGCTTCCGGTACGCATTTCTGATCTCCTTCTCCGTCGCATCCTTGCTTACACCTAATATTTTGTAATAGTCAATATACTCCATAACACCAACTCTGACTATCGAAACCAATCTGGCCCGACTTCGCTAAAGCTTGGCCGGGACGACTGCGTCTGCGACTGTACACCAACTCAGCCGCTTCAGCTCGTGCTTACTGAATGTAAACTACCTTATTAGAAATGTTTTTTCCTGACGATAAGTTTCTCAGATATTCCACCAATAGGTGAGCTTGATCACAAGGGATCGGTTTCGCGCAATGCCTCCCGGGAAATAATTGTCGGTGTAAACGATAAAGAAATCGGACGCCGGCCGGTAGCGCCACTGAAAGCGGGTGTTGAGGTTGAAATTATCCAACTGCTCATTGTACTGAGCGAAGGCCGTGAAGAAAAGTTTGTTCGTCATCGTTACGTCGAGGCGCGGCCCCACGAGCCACAGCTCGCGACTTTCCATCGGATCGGGAAGGATGATGTGATTGTAGGTTGAACTGATGCCGATCCTGACATAGGGCTGGAACCGGTACGCCGCTTCAGCCGTAACCCGAATTCGCTCCCCGTTGAAAAACCCCCCCGCCTGCACAGTTGCAGCATAGGTGAGCAAAGATTGCGGTTTGGATACATATTCCAGGCCATATTCCATCCACCGGTATTCCGTACCTGTTGCGAGCGTATCACCATCGGTGTTCGTAGGGTCGAACGGGGCAAGCAACTTGACATAATTGGGAGACGCCCAGGCACTCATCATGCTCCTGCTGCGAAATGTAGCCGTGTACGTAATTTCATTTCGATAGTCGGTGCGATGCATGTCGCTATCGAAGTACGTAGAGTTCAACATCTGCACCGAGTGACTCAGGATTTTTCCACTGTGGGGAAAGAAGTTGCGTGCAATAGCCGGGTTAAACCGGACATAATCGCGCCGCGGAACATACCCCACTTCCGCATTAAAATTTTCCCCGACATACTCGTGTTGCCAAAGGATGTCCCACTTGCGCGTAGCATAGCGAAGGTTTGCGGCGTGCGTGATGTCTCGTCCTCGGGCTCCTGGGGTGATTGACTTAAATACAAGCGCCTTACCCGTCCAGATATTATCGGCCGATGCCAGGTTGTACTCAACGCCGACAGTTCGGTTATATTCAGAGGCCGTCGGATGATCGGAAGGCTCATAGTCGAGTGATTCTTTGTTGATAAGAAAGACGCCCACATTCGATCGTGCAAACACCCTCCGTTGTATTGCAACAACAGCAAAGTTCTGAGAAGGCAGGCCAACTGAATCAACTGCATCGGTCTGCATGTCCATCGCGCCAATCCGCCAGTTCGTGTTGATCTTACCGCTCAGTCGCGCTCCGAAACGTATCGGCACCCCAAGTCCGATCCGTCTGGAAAAAAATGGCCGAATGTTTTCATAGCCAAAGTTCGCGAACAGGTCACCGTTCTCAAGAAAGAATTGACGCTTCTCAGGGAAAAACAATTCAAAGCGGTCGAGGTTAGTCACCTGGTCGTCAACGTCTACCTGCGAGAAGTCCGGGTTAATGGTGAGGTCGAGGTTTAACGAGGATGTCACCGCGATCTTAGCATCCCCACCGAATTCATGATGATATTTGCGTGGTGTGTTGTTTTCGAAGTCGCGCGTTACCCCTCCCAACGCGTACGGTATCAGGGAAATATTTGAACCCGCTTCGGGAGGAGGTTCATCCCACACCAAAGTTCCTGTGTAGGCCAGCGCAGCGGTAGGGAATTGACGGGGTACGGGTGTCCAACTTGACTTCTCCGTAGTCTTCAGGTCGAGACGACTGAAGTTGATGCCCCATTCGGTGATGCCTTTTTTGTACCGGATGGTCTTGAACGGAATCGCCATCTCAAAGATGTATCGGTCGTCATATTCCCTGACTTCCGAACTCCATTTGTTATCCCAACTGAGGTCAACCTTGTAGCCCTCATACATTATCCCATCCCATTGAGCACCCGCAGCATTTGCTCCGAAGGAGAACCCGTTGGTTTGATCATCGAACGGATCAATAAAGACGAGGAAGTTATCGTTGTTGCCAAAAATAAAGTCGCGTTTGAGTGATTCTACGATGTACCGTCCGGGGAGCTTATGAAAACAGGTCGCGACCAGGTAAAGGTTGTGGTCGTCGTACGTCATCCGGACATCCGTACGAACCTCCGCCTTGCTGGTATCCATTGGCAGTACCATGTAAAAGTCAGATGCAACCTCCGCCTCTGCCCAGGCCGGCTCATCAATAACCCCATCAATCCGGATCGGGGATGAGGCCTTTTTTATGTGAATGCGAAAATGGCTGTTCACCTTCTGCGCGTTGGAAACCGTACCAGCCGTCAGCAGGCTCAACGCGCAAACACCCAATACTAATCTTAGCATGTCCGGGACCTAGCTCGTGCCCAAAATAGGAAATGCCCCTGTACCTAAATGTACAGGGGCAGGATATTTCACGAGCGGTTAGTGTGTCAAGCACACACGTCACTCATCCCGAAGAATGTTCACGGGATTCACCCGCATTGCGCTTAGCGCCTTGTTGCCGGCTGAAAGTACCGCAACCAGGAATAATAAGCCCGTCGCCGCCAGCAACGTTACCGCATCCGCCTCCAGGTAGTATTCCCAGATCGCATCCATCATGGTGTGAGAAGCCACGAATCCCAGTGCGCCACCCAGCACAGAAGCAACTGCCATGACAATCACAAACTCCAAACCCACCACTCGAATCACGTTGGCAGCGCTGGCTCCGAACACTTTACGAACACCAATCTCTTTCATCTTTCGAATGAGGGTAAGTGAAACTATTGCGAACAAACCCGTCGCAGACATCAGCACGGCGATCACGCCGAGAAACGAGAAGACGGCAACGACGTTCCCGTTAATCATTTCGCTCGTTCTCAGGTTTCGGTCGTAGGGAATACCTTCATACAGTGTATTGGGTGAGACGCGCTTCCACGCTTCTTTCATCGTCTCGTTCACGGCCATGACGTTTTCAGGCGATGCTTTTGCAACGAGAAAACGATAGTCGTCCGGATGCACATAACGAAGCATTGCCGGAGCAACTTTCTTCCAGAAACCGTCGGTGTAGATGTCGTTAATCACGCCAACTACATACAAAGCCAGCGTATCGGCCACTACAATGCGTTTCCCGATAGGATTATCCTTCCATCCGAACGTGCGAACCAACTCCTTCGATACTAAGACCGACTCTTTCCGGTCGGTTTCTGAATCCTCAATAAATCCTCTACCCTCCAACACTTGAATATCCATGGCTTCAAGGTAGTCGTCACCAACATCAACCACCTCTACAAAATGCTTTACACCATCATACTCTGCAGGTATGCGGTAATAGTTATCGGAGACGTGACCTCCCGAACCTGCTATGGCGTGAATCCTTTGGTCGGTCATGAGTTCATTTCGAAAAGCTTCAAATTCGCTTGCTCCGGATACTGGCACCAGGATAACTCCGCTTGTCGCGTACCCCAGGTCATAATCTCTTTGATACATCGCATTCCGCAGATAGGCAATAGCGGCGACGATGCATAGCACTGAGATAGAAAATTGAAGCGTAAGTAAGACACGTGTCAGTTTGGTTGTGCCGCCAAACTTTAGTCGTCCTTTGAGAATGGCTACAGGTCTGAAGGCCGACACATAAAATGCGGGGTAACTTCCTCCAATGATAGCGGTGATGAAGACAAGTCCTGCCAGAAAGGCAATGAACCCAGGGTTGTTTACATACTCAACCGACAACTCAATACCATCCCACATACTGCTATACAGAGGCGCCAGGAATTCAGCGAGAACCATTCCAAGCCCCAGTGCCATCAAACAAAGTACAATGCATTCGCCAAGAAACTGGGTAATAATTTGCGTACGCCTTCCACCCATGGCCTTCCGTATACCGATCTCTCTGAGTCGCCTTCCGGACAAAGCCATAAACGTGTTGGTGAAATTGAAACAGGCGAGCAGCAGCAGGAATACCGCCATAATGCCGGGACCCAGCACCGCTGAAGGAGGAAATCCCCAGCGCAATTGTTCACCGTTCAGCCAGGTTTCGCCAAAAAAATTCGCCGAGAGTGTTTCGAAATTTTGCAGGTAGTATTCGCTCAGCTGAAAGTCTTCGCGGGCGAGATTTTGCGGTTCGATGTATCGCTGCAGTTGGTTCACGACTGCAGCGACACGATGTGGATCATCAATCTTCAGGAATAGTGTACTGGAGATTTCCCAGCTGTTGTCCTGCACGATTCTTTCAGGTGTCGTAACCCAATAGTTGTCCCACAGTGTAATTGCGTCAAATCCAAAGCTTGAATTGAGCGGTTGCCTTTCGAATACGCCGCCGATGGTATACTCCTTCAGTTCCCCGTGGTTAATCTGTGTGATGGCCAACCCGACCACATCTTCGCCATCGAAATATTTTCTTGCGAGCTCATCGCTGATCAGGATGGTGCTCCTGTCGTGCAACGATAGCGTTCCGCCCTTTGTGGTGAACGTGAAGAAATGGAAGAACTCGGGATCTGTATAGGAAATGCTCGCGCTAAAAACTTCGTCACCGATCCGGATGTTTCCCGGCGCAGATGTGTATCGGACGACTTCATCGACGTCCGCAATGTTTTGTCGTACCATGCCGGCCAGAGCATTCGGCACAACGGCAAAGCGATTGCGTTCACCATGGGCTTCCTGCCAAGCCTGAACCCGGTAGATGACCTTACGATTTTCGTGATGTGAGTCAAAGCCTGTACTGAACTGCCAGTTAAACCAGGCAACGATGCAGCAGGCCAAAGCTATGGCCATGCCCAGGACGTTAACGAAAATGGAGATTTTGTTTCGCCGCAGATTGCGAAACAGGATGAGCAGGTAATTGCGAACCATAGGAACCGGTTTTCCGGCTTAGTCGCATTTTTCCGCCCTTAGGTTACAGTTGAAACAGACGCAGGCGCAGATGCATATGCAGGGCATTCCTGCGGCTGCAACCGCATCTGCGTCTGAATCTGCGTCTATCGTCTACATCCTTTGGTCAAGGCGCACGCCTTCCATCTCGGGTTGTTGCATAAACGGCTGACGATACAGTCGCTTTCCCGTTGCCTTGAAGAAGGCATTGGCGATGGCTCCACCCGTTGGCGGAAGTGCGGGTTCACCCAGACCCGTAGGGCTGATGCCGTTGTCGACAAAATGAACTTCAACGTCCGGTACTTCTTTAATTCGAATGAGGCGGTAGGTGTCAAAGTTCTTTTGCTCGGCCTCACCGTTTCGGAAGGTAAGATTTCCGTACAGCGCGTGGCCAAGTCCGTCGACAATACCGCCCACGACTTGTTGTTTCGCCCCGCTTTCATTAACGACGATACCGCAGTCGGCTGCCGCGTAAATCTTTTGCAGCGTCGGCTGATTGTTCTTCATCGCCACTTCAGCAACCTGGGCGACGTACGATCTGTGCGAGAAGTATACGCTGAAACCTTGCGCAACATCGCGTTTTTTGCCCCACCCGCTTTTTTCAGCGGCCAGTTTGATGACAGCGATCATCCGATCAGCATCGTATCCTAGCTGTCCCACCGGTCTTTGTTTCGCGCGTTCCAGGAGTTCCAGGCGGAACTGTACCGGATCCTTTTTCGCTGCCAGCGCCACCTCGTCGAGGAACGATTGTTCCGCGAAGGCAAGGAAGTTGGTGATCGGGGCGCGCCACGCACCGGTCGTAATCGGCGACTGATGCTCGATCGATTCAATGAGTACGTTGTCAACCGCTCCCGACGGGAAATTGTGTTCGCGGGTAGTATTGCCGGAGTTAATCCCTGCACCGCGCAGCTTGTACCCGATGAGGTTACCCCTGGCATCCAGCGCTGCTTCAAAGCGATAGCGAACTGCCGGCCGGTAACTTCCACCCTGCATGTCGTCTTCCCTCGTCCAGATCAGTTTCACAGGTGCCTTTACAATGCTGGAAAGCTCTGCTGCCTCCAGCGCAAAGTCGGTCTTCAAGCGTCGTCCAAAGCCACCGCCAAGGCGCGTAAGCTGAAGCGTAATCTTTTCCGGAGGGATGCCCAGCATCTCAGCCACCTGCGTGCGCGCAGAGTTCGGCGTTTGCGTGGGACCAATCAATTCGACACCATCTTCGCGAACATCCGCAAAGAAGTTCATGGGTTCCATGGGCGCGTGCGCCAGGAACGGACACTGATACTCTCTTACAATCTTCGTTGCTGCCGACGCGAAAGCAGCATCTACGTCGCCATCCTTACGCTTCACTTCAGCTTCCTTGCTATCGAGAAGCTCTTTGAACAGGCGATCGTGATCAGCGGAACTTTCAATGTTGCCGGCGGCTTCGTATTCAATGCGGAGGGCTTTCCGCGCTTTCATCACTTGCCAGGTCGACTTCCCCACAACGGCGACATTATTCTTGAATGTTACAACGTCGACAATACCAGGCATTGCCTTAGCAGCAGACGCATCGACAGATTTGATCTTGGTACCGAATGCCGGCGGGCGCTGAATCATGCCGATCAGCATGCCGTCGCGATATATATCAAGCCCATAGAGCGGCTTGCCGGTGATCATCTCAAAATTATCGACGTTCCGAACGCGTTTGCCAATCAGCTTGAACTCGCTGCGTTCCTTCAGCTTCACATCCTCTGGCGGCGTAATCTTCGACGCATCCGTTGCCAGCTCGCCGTAGGTGAGTTTCTTGCCGCTCTTCTTATGGATTACGAATCCGTTTTCAGTCGACAGTTCTGAAGCCGGCACACCCAGTCGTTTTGCTGCAGCTTCGACGAGCATATGACGGGCCGTAGCACCGGCTTTCCGCAGGCGTTCCCAGGAGTGAGGAATAGCGCCGCTACCACCAGTCACCTGGCGGTCGTACTTTTCTGTATCGAGCGCAGCCTGGACTACCTTCACCTTCGACCAGTCGGCATCAAGTTCGTCCGCCACAATCATGGGGAACGTTGTCTTGATATTCTGACCCAACTCGGGATTGGGAGAAAATATCGTCACGATATTATCAGGTGATATCGTCAGATAGCTATTGAACGTTACTTCGCCTTCGGCAAGCGCACCTTCCGTGACTGACTCAATGACGGAAGCCCCTGCCTCATTCCAGTAAAATCCCAGCAACAGGCCACCACCAGCGGCCGATGCGATCTTGAGGAAATCGCGTCTGTTGGTTTTAATCATCGTCTCCATGGTAGGGCTCATTTAAGTTTTGAAGAAGCTAACTGCACGGCCTCGCGAATGCGGTGATAGGTTCCGCACCGGCATATATTACCCTGCATGGCGTTATCAATTTGCACCGGCGTAGGTTTGGGATTTTCAGCGAGCAATGCGGCGGCAGTCATAATTTGCCCCGCCTGGCAATAACCGCATTGGGGAACGTCCACTTCATCCCATGCCAGCTGGACAGGGTGGTCGCCCTTCTCAGAGAGCCCTTCTATCGTCGTTACCTTCCCGGATCCCACAGCGGAAACCGGAAGTACGCATGAGCGGACTGCGCGTCCGTTGAGATGAACGGTACAGGCGCCGCACTGAGCGATGCCGCACCCGTATTTGGTGCCTACCAATCCGAGGTTGTCGCGCAGCACCCACAACAGAGGGGTATCGGCGTCTACGTCAGCCTCGTAGGTCTTGCCATTGATCTGAAGTTTGTACAAAGCCATTTTTCTTGGGTGAAGGTTTTGAATTGCATAAGATATTAAAATATTCAAGCCACCGGAAGGCAAAAACCATCCGATGGCAAACCCTTGGTTTAAATGGCTGGACCGTAATTATTCGGTTCTGAGTACTTCAGCGGGTTTGGAGCGGGCTACCTTCAGCGTTTGTGAGAGTATCATTAAGGCGGCGAGTGTCAGGATCACGACTGCACCCGACACCATTTCGAACCACGTTAAAGGTGCGTGATTTGCTACGCCAGGCAGGAGAATCCGATCAAAGAAAAGGAACGTCAGAGGTATCGCAATCGCTATCGAAACACCCAGGAGGAGCATAAAGCCCCGTGCGAGCCGGTACAAAATGCCAACCTCACTGGCGCCAAAGACCTTTCGAATGCTCATTTCCCTAAGACGTATTTCGGAAGTATAGATGACCATCCCAAGCAATCCCAGGGAAGCAATGCATACAACGAGAACTGCAATAAAACCACCTGCCTTAACCGAGGCAGAAAATCCCCGGAAGGACTCCTCCAGTTGATCGTCGAGAAACTTGGCCTGAAGGGGATGATTAGAATCCAATCCGCTCCAGATCTGTTCCACCTTCTCATAGGCTCTCCGCAGATCGTTCGTGACAAACTTTACATTCAAATACTTTGCTTCTTCAGGCATGAGTTGCCGGAAGACAACTTCTTTATTTGTAGCATTGTTTACCCGGCCGTAATGAAAATCTTCGACAACCCCGACAATCTGCAAGTCAGTATGGTCAATGTTCACAACCGCACCAATTGCTTTGGAAGGATCGTCCGCTCCTAGGTTGAATCTTCGCAAGACAGAGGAACTTACAATCACCTCCCGCTCTGTCGAATCTTCAGGCGATTTCGGATTAAAGTTTCGACCGGCAATGAGTTTAAAGTCGTGAAGCGGAAGAAAATTTTCATCAACCCGATTGTAATACACCTGGGCTGAGTCGTTGGGATCTGACGGATTTTTCATGAATGTGTAGAAGTAATTGCCAACGCTCATGACCAGTTGGGATTGCGACTGGCCAGCTACTTCCGGCAATTTGGAAAGTTCGTTTTTTAGTGCATCGGCTTTGTTGTCACCAAGCCGGATGTTAAGGATGTTCTCGGTATTGTATCCCAGATCGTAAGACAGGAAATGCTTGTACTGATCATAGATAACCACAGTACCCGATATGAACATGATCGAAATGACGAACTGAAAAACGACGAGAATCTTACGCGCCGTGATTCCCCGAAACGACGGGCGACCCGATCCTCCCTTAAATAAGGACACTGCACTCAGCCGGGAGAAAAAGAGCGCAGGAAAAAATCCCGCAGCAACACCAACCAACAGCGCAAAAAGTATGAAGAGTCCAATCAATTGCGGCGACAAATCCATTACCAGCATCTCCTGCAGCGAATACTCCATGCTGATAAAATGAGGTCGGATAATGACGAATATCCCAACCGCGAATATCAACGCCAGCAGTGCGATAACGACTGACTCGGTAACAAACTGAACAAGCAGATTTCCCTTCACCGCGCCAATGGTCTTACGGATTCCAACCTCCTTCAAACGTCGAAACGACCGGGCGGTGGACAGGTTGGTATAGTTGAAGCAGGCCGAAAGAATGACGACCAACGTCATAGCTGAGAATACCCACACAACTGTACTGCCCATATAGGGACCAATCTGGTTACCCAGATTTTGACCGATGACGATATTCTCCATGGGCTGCAAGCCCAACTGGACATAGCCGGACGCGACGGCATTGGCCTTGCGTCTGCATATTTCATCAAGTCGTTGCTGCAGTGATTCCGGGCTGGAGTTGGGAGGCAACAACACATAGGCGTATGCGTTCCAGATGTTCTCCCACAGCATTTCGTAAGGATTGTCTTTTTCTGTGATCGTCCTGGTGCTGAGCGATCCCAGTACATCAAAGCGCATGTGAGAAAACTTCGGAGGATCCTGAACAACGCCTGTCACCGAAAAGTCTCTGCCCCAAACCAAAACGGTCTTACCCACTGCGTTTTCCTCACCGAACAATTTGCGCGCAAATGTCTCTGTAAGGACGATGGAGAACGGCTCCTTCAGCGCCGTAGCAGGATTCCCGTGAAGCAATTTGAATGAGAATACGTTAAAGAAGGATTCATCGGCCATGAGCCCGCCAAATGGGACGACTTTTTCCCCGTAGGTAATGTCTCCCATAAACCCTCTGTGAATGACTGCAACATCCTCAATCCCCGCAAGCGATTCTTTGATCTCCTTGCCAGCAAGAAGCGAGGTAGTCGCCATGTGTCCGGAAATAAGATCTCCCTGCCGCTGAAACTGACTCGTTACACGATAAATTCGATCGCGATTCTCATGAAAGCGATCATAGGAAAGTATATCCGTCAGCATTGCGATCAGCAGAAGTCCAACCGACATGCCGACAGACAGTCCGACGATGTTGATCGCAGAAAAGAGTTTACTGCGCGCGATGCTTCGTGTCGCGCTCTTGAAATAACTACCGAGCATGATCATGTTGGGGATTAGGGTGAGGACGTTCGGTCTTCTAATGGTATAGGGCCTGCAAAATTTGATGACGTCAAGACAATAGATCACCTTTGCGCGAAACGGCCCGCGCTCCCGGACATTGCGATCGAACATTTCATTCAGATCGCCCTCGAGGTCTTCAGCAAGTTCCGGTCGGCAATACCAGCTGAGCAGCCGTTGCGCCCATCTCGGAGGTTGGGGTTCACGTCGCGCCATCATGTATTCTTGAATGAGAATTCCGGAATGACATTCCAAAGATTATCGCGTATTTCCTTGGCCCTCACGAGAGCTGCTCTGCCAGCACTGGTAACAGTATAATAACGCTTGCGCTTTCCACCCCGCACGCTGGTCGCCTCTCCCAACCGACTCTTGACATACCCCTTGCGCTCAAGGCGATTCAAAACAGCGTGCACGACGCCAAGCTTCACCGGTCTATCGGCATGCTTCGCCAACTCATCGCGGATGGCCACGCTGTATGCATCGTTTACCAGCGCTGCAATGGTGAGGAGGACAAGTTCTTCGAATTCGCCAAGGTGAGTGCCTTTCATTTGGTAATCGGTAAATAGTGATCGGGGCACGCTGTAGAGACGTAGCATGCTACGCCTCTACTGTTACGTTCTTCCGTAATGAATGATGCCGCACCGATGATTAATTACGTAAATGTATGTAAAACAGTTACAGAAATGCAAACGCCATTTTTTGGTGCTTGAATATTTAGCCTAAAGCTGCGCCCTGAAGTACTTCCTTGAGGCGTTTAGCCACGATGCGCTCCTCGCCAGGGTTCATCATCCAGGTGGTGATGCCTATGGTTTCCCTGTCGCCGACGGTCTCTATGGAAGGGTGACCCTCACGAAGTGCTTTCCTTGCTTCTTCCGCCGTGATCTTTACCTTGCTGGAATCCCACTTGATGCGAAGTGAGGGAACGTGGTTAGCAACTTTAGGCACGTGAATTTCTGCGGTGACTCCGGGAACGGACACTGCATGATCGTGGATGAGTTTCACCTGGTTTTCCCACATCGCCCACTCTGCCTTCTCATCGCGAGAAAGGTAAACTTCCAGGGCGACGAGCATTCCAAGAATCTCCTCCTTGTTGACTTTCATCACCCGGCCAATGGCATCGCCAATTGGTGGTGCGTTCTTTTTCGCTGCCTCAATGTATTGCTTTCGACCCAGCAACAGTCCGGCGCTCTGAGGTCCCCGCAATCCCTTCCCTCCGGAGAAGCAGACAAGGTCGAATCCCATCTGCGTGAACTTCCAGAGGTTTTCAGTTGGCGGTACGTCTGCCGCACAGTCGATGAACGTTGGTATGTTGTGCTTTTTGGCAATTGAAACAAATTCCTCCCATTGCACCTTGCCCTCGTAGTTGTTGGCGTTGAGGAACCACATCATGGCGGTGTTATCGTTGATGGCCGCTTCCATTTCCTTTCGCGTCTCCACTTCAACGATTTTCACGCCGCAGTTGCGGATGGCGTGATCGTACCCGATGCGGTGGGATTTTTGAATGATGACTTCCGTCTTCATCCCTGTGAGGTCGGCGGGAAGCCGTCTGATCTTGTCGGGATCACCGCCCGTCATAATAGCAGCCGTTCCGAACGTAATAGCGGAAGCCGCGCCGGTAGTTACCATAGCGGCTTCGCATTTCAGGAGTTCAGCGATGCGTGCACCAACGGCATCCTGCAGGTCCTCCAGCTTTACATATTGCAGGGCCGCATAATTGATCGCCTTGATCACCTCGGGGTGTGGAAGCGATCCGGTCAGCGCGGTGTATGTTCCCGCCGCGTTGATGAAGGTCCGTACTCCAAGTTCCTTGAAGTAATCTCTTTCAAAGGATACTCCACCCAACACCGGGTTGGGCAACGTACCCAGCAAGGGGATTGTCACCAATCCCTTAAGCAAGTCCCTGCGCTTCGTCATTTTCTTTATTCTTTAAACGTAAGCAATACAATCAATTTCCACGAGTGAATTGCCGGGTACGCCGCCGTACACGGCCACTGTCGTGCGCACCGGAGGATTCTTTCCAAACCGTCCGCGATACGCCTCGTTCATCGCTTTATAATCGTTGAGATCATGAAGATACACGTTCACTTTCAACACCTTCTCCATCGATGATCCGGCTTTCTTCAGTTCTTTTTCAAGTTCGTCCAGAACGTGCTTTGTGTGCGCGGTGATGTCACCTTCAAAATGCGCTCCTTTCCCGGCGACGAATACGAGGTTGCCGTGTTTAACCGAACCGGAGAACAGGGGAACGCCTCCATCCTGATAGACTTCTCCCGTAACCACTTTTTCAGCACTAGCTGACGCGGCCTTTGCAGCACCAAAGCCAAGGAGGCCGGCAATGCCAAGAGCAAACTTTTTGAATGCGGATCGTCTGTTTGTATTCATAGTAATCATGTTTAGTCGGTTGATGCTTGCGTCTTTTTTTCCTTAGCAGGAAGCGTAATCTTCCAGATGTGGGCGTCGTCGTTGCTGTTCTCAATGACATACACATCATTTCCTATCATCACGGCGTCAGTCGGACCTTCAAAACCTTCTACAATGCGGCGGCATCGCACGCGATAGTTGTCGATCTTTTCATCGTACTCGAGATCAAGGTGCATGAGATCTGCACCTTGCATCGTGAAGGGTCGCATGAGAACGCTGGTTCGCCCGTACGTCCAACTCAGTACGAATCCATCCTTATTGAATTCATCCGCAAGAACTCCGTCGACGTCAAAGAACAACCCCAGCGGCGACCTGTGCGGAGTGAACGTTCCTACCAGCACACCGGTAGTGTCAGCATCCATGACCTTCCCCGTTTTCCTATCCCGATACTCATTTGCATCAGGTCCTAAATTCAGCACCGGATTTGTAAAAGGTTTTTTTGGCCGTTTGGGGAATGTAGGGTCGTTGCGGAAGTAGCGCACGCGCCAGGCATGAGAAAAGGGATTAATGAATGGGTCCGTTTTCGGATCGGGTTGCCAATCTTTGTACTGTTGAGGATTCTCAACCATGCCCATCACCCATGGAAAGCCATAGTGTCGTCCTTCGCGCAGCCAGAACATATCTTCAGGGTGATCGTAGTCGCCCGAATTTGAAACCGCGAACAAATGGCCTTCCGGCGAGTACGCAAGATCGTACGCATTGCGTATCCCTTCTGCAAAAAGGTATCCGTTCCTGACCAGGAATTCCTTGTCGTTGGGCAGGAATAACGCCTCGGCATTGACTGGAATACGGAGGACACACGCGGTCAGCGCCTCGTCTCGCGAGTTCGGATATTCGCCGTCATTATCTTGCACCTCACCATGGTCAGTTCGTGCACCGCTGTTGACGAAAATGTATTTTCCATCCAGACTTATCACCGTTCCATTGAAACCGTGATCGAATATCGTCTTCGTACTTCCAACGTCTTCTGTAATGAAGCCCAGACTCCAGTCACGCCTTCCATTCTTGTTCAGTTTACCCTTCATCATGATACCCTTCGTCCCTTTACCCCGGTTTACCGAAATATTTCCGACCAGGAAAAGTGTACTGTCGAGAAACGACGCACCCTGCAACCTCGTGATGCCATGATCCGCCGCTGTGTACTCTTTCACCAGATATTTGTTGCCGGCGAAATCCCTGGCAACCCGAATGATGTCGCCGGAAAATGTCGTGTAGTAAAAGTCTTTGCTCACAGGATCAACCAGGAGGCGCACAGCGTCGGGACCGATCGCCATGTAGTGTGATATCTTAATATCATCCCGAAGCGCTCTTGGAACACGTTGCGCGCTCAGGTCAGTCGTGACAACCACGACCAGCAAGGCCAGGCATCCGGCAGATCGTAGCATCTTACTCCCCTTCGTCATTGGCAAGTACACGTATGTATGCAACAAGCTCCCACCGTTGTTCATCTGTCAGCAAATCGCCATAGGGTGTCATATTGCCTCTTCCGGTTGTTAGCTTCCAGTACAGCGCGCCGTCCGATTGCCCCCGGACGGCCGGAGCGTGGAAGTCGGCTGGCTTAATAGGGAACGATGCACCCGCCGAACCGTCGCCCCTACCCTTTTTGCCGTGGCACGACCAACAGTAGAGATCATAGTTTTCTTTTCCACGTTCTATCGCAGCACCATTCCCCGCAAACGGATTCTTAAGTGTATCAGCCCACGCAGGAGCAACCCACGGTCCTTCCTGGAACGATGGAGGCCGTTCGAATGAAAGAAACAGCATGGCAACAGCACTCAGCAACACAACACCAACCGCAGGTTTCCGCATGCTCATTGCTTGAAAGGTTTTGCTGCAAGGCCATTGAGATCCCACGCGACCTCACCGTTGGCGATCGTAACCTGACATGTCAGCTTGCGGTCGCCGGGCATTCTGAAACCGCGAACATCAACAAAGCCAAAATTTCCACGATCCAAACTCAACACCACGACATCAGCCGGAGCACCCACGTCGAGGTTGCCCAACTCTTCGCGATGAATAACTTTTGCGGGTGTCCACGTCGCGCACGTGATCACTTCGTTGAGTGTCATCCCGAGGTTGAGGAGCTTCGACATGATGTTCAGCATATCCTTCATTCCTTTGTTCATGCTACCCGTGTGAAGGTCGGTGCTGATGGAGTTAGGTCTGAAACCCTGTTGAATAGCCGGAATCGCTATCTCGTACGCGAAACTTCCTCCACCGTGACCGACATCAAAGATGATCCCGCGTTGCTGCGCCTTTTGCACGAAGGGCTCAAGCTTGCCGTCCTTCACGATCGGCATTCTTCCCTTTACGTATGCAAAGCAGTGCGTGAAGATGTCACCGGGTCGTAGTTTTTCCATAAACAGTGTCTCCAGCGAAAGCGGAGGATTGCTACCGCCGAAGTCGACCATGACCGGAACACCCGCCAGCTTACCTGCCTCAACAGCACGTTCGGTAGGAACCCACGTGTTACCTTCGAAGTGTGCGAGCTTAATGCCCACGACATACTCCTTGTTTTCCTTCGCTACCTTGGCCGTCATGACCGGGTCCATGTCGTCAATGTTTTGCTCGCGCTGGCCCCCGCTCATTCCGTTACCCACAATGTTCAGGAAAGACAGTACGCGTGTTGTCGAATTATCAATGGTTTGCGCCTTGAATGTTGCAAAGTTTCTCCACCCTGCTCCTCCAACATCCACAACTGTTGTAACACCTGAACGCAACGTAAAGCCGTCGGGCGGAAGGGCCGAAAAGCTGTTGCTGAGATAGTGTCCGGGTTCTGTGCCGAAGAAGTGGTGACCGTGGATGTCAATTAACCCCGGAACCACATACATGCCAGACGCATCAATAACCTGCGTCGCAGGTTGATTGATGGATGGTGCTACCTGGACAATTTTCTTATCGCGAATAGCAACATCCATAATACCATCACGCCCGTTTTTCGGATCGATCACATGGCCGTTCTTGATTAGAATGTCGAGCGTCTGCGCCTGAAGGTTGACAACCATCGCGACAAGCGCGAACAACAAAATGATTCCTTTTCTCATGGTGATGGGTTTTGAACGATCTGCGAGCCTGCATCAAGATAATGAGAAAAAAACCGCATCACCAAGACTTTTTGTTGCGCGGCGAGTGTAACAGAACTTTGCTCTGAGTCGAGAAAATGCACACCAAAATACACACCAGATCATAAGATGCACCCTATGTGTCCTATGTGTTCATCTATGTGACCTATGTGGCTCAACAGAGGTGTGGGACATTTTTGAACCACATAGAGGACATAGGGAAACACATAGAACACATAGGGAGATTCATTCACTGATTCCCTTACCTCGCAGATACCATGCAAGCAATGACGTTCCAATCAACGTCATCACACCCATGATAATCGGAAGACCGCTCATGGGTGCGAGGTCGTTCATGTAGAGGACGACGCTGATCGTTGCAATCGTTAGATCCATTAGGATGGTGAACGTCAGCGCGGCCGGCGCAAGTGCAAGTGCGAAGGGCATCTTTTTCAATGAGAAGAGGCCGACAAGAAATAATCCCGGCAGGCAGACGGAAAGATCGAGAACGTGTACCGGATTTGTAATCAATCCTGTATCAGCAAGTGCCTTCGGCGGTGTGTTGCTGATGGATGCTGGAATGATTTCCGAAAGCCACAGAACATAAAACGCAGCGGCAACGATCATCAGGTAATAAGCGACCCACGGTGTGGCCTTATGATCAGACTCGTGGTATGGCGGAAGGATCGCGGCGCTCTTTAAGAAATAGCCAAGGGCAAACAACGACACACCCAGCGCAAAACAGTAAAGCAGGAACAATACATTAAAGTGTACCGCGAAGCAATAGATCACAAACGTATACACGCAGTACGACACAACACCACCCCAAATCAGGAACGCCGCGATTCTTGTTCTCGCAAAGAAGGCCGTGAGCAGAAGAGCAGGAACAACGAAGAATAAATCGAACCCGTCCTGCGCGACAGCCTGTGCATACCAATTGGGCGACTCGCGACTGTAAACAGAACGCACCATCAGCCCGGGTATGCTCATCGCACACACCAGTCCCGCCAGGGCGAGGGAAAACGCACGGACAATGGCAGCATTGGGTTGCATAATGTTCGACTTGCACGCTCAAGTTGTGCATTCTGTCGCCACCCTGCAAGGGTAAGAGGGGATTTTCAGTGTAAGGGTGAATGTGAGAGTGAGGAAGGAAATAAAGTGGTAATCGGTAATCCGTAACCATCGGTCGAGGAATGGTAGTCAGGTCCCCACCGGTTTGGGAAACGGCACCCCGTATGTATCGCCACATGCTTTCAATGCCGGGGGAATTGTCGGATACAATGCCACCCCATCGCGTTTTTGCGTTTCGCGCAACTGAAACGCGCGCGTTCCGGGCATCCGCACCGGATTGCCTATGGGTCGCGACGCCAAACATGCTTCCACCAGAAATTTCATCTGCGTGGTAAATCTCTCACCCCCACCAAACGCTTCCGGATCCATAATCTGCAGGAACACCGACGCACCCCACTGGTCGGGATGATCGGCTCTGCCAAAACCTGCCAGCCCGCTCGTTAGCGCTTCTACCAGGATGCCCAGGGCAAATCCCTTATACCCGGTGTCTAGTCCCCCCAGCGGAAGTATTGTAGCAGGCGGATCCTGCACGAAGGTATTCGGATCATCAGTAGCTTTACCATCCGCGGTCAACAGCCATGGGTGTGGCAGCTTCTTACCCTCATCGCGCGTGCGGAGAACATATCCATTGGAAGTTGTTGACATGCTAATGTCGAAGATGATGGGATCGCCATCGGTTGGAATCCCGCCCGCAATGGGATTAGGGGTGTACACTGGGTCAAGGCCACCAAAGGGCGCAACCGACTTAACCCGAGGGTCGCTGGATGACAACAACATCATCAGTCCTGCGCGCGCGACGCGCTCCGGATAGGCCGCAAGACAGGCGATGTGGTGACTTCGTTTGATGACCAGCGTACCAACAGGGTGTTCGGCGATGCGTTCCATCAGAACATCCATCGCCTTATTTACAAGCCAGGGTCCCGGGAGATAATTGCCATCCCATACGATAACCGATCCGCGATCTGAGACAACACCCGGCTCTCCGTCGTGCTTCATTTTTCCTTCCGTCGCTTCCTTCGCATAGGCAGGAAGAAGGTGCAAACCGTGCGTGTTGTGACCCATCAGATCGGCTTCCACCAGCGTTTCAGCAACTACAAAAGCTTTACTCGAGTTAACTCCGGCGGCAGTCAGCACATCGTGCGCGAACCTGATGAGATCGGTATGGGAATAGACCATTTGTACAGAAATTATTGTCTCCCGCTTTGCCCGTTCAGGACATAACGATCACCGACAAGCTACGGGGTCCGTGAGCACCAATGACGAGCGACTGTTCAATGTCGGCGGTCTTGGAAGGCGCTGAGATAAACACACCGTACCCGTGTTCGGCAATCGAAATACGCGCGTACGCATCGTGCAGGGTGGCGACAATATCTCGTTCGTGGATGACGATAGCAAGATTTTGCGCTATGAACGGAAGGACGCGTTTGATAAGCCTGGACTCGCTGATCCAGATTGCCGCATTTTCCGCCACTCCAACCTCACCATGGACAATGGCCAGATCGACATCAGCAAGTGTATGCGGATCGTCTTCGGGGTGCAGTTCCCGTGAACCATCTATCCCCTCGACCATCGACACGACCTGATGCGCTGAAGCATACTCACGAGAAATAACTGCCCTTGCCTCATCGACACCCGAAATGCGGAAGAACTTTCCGCCATTTTGCAAAACGGATGACTGGAACTGGGTGACCAACTCACCTGCCTGAGACGGACCTGGATGATAGGAAGCGGCGCCTATGCCCGATGGCTTCGCCGATCGAATAGCGTCGAGTATTCTTTCGCGACTACTCATTATTTTTTCTTCACGTTTTTTATGTACCAGTCGCGAAATGTTTCCTTGGACATCGGCGGTAGTTGACGCGACTTACCCCAGCTTCTTAGTCCCGTCGGAAACAACGGGAAAAGCGTTCGCGCAACACGTGCCGTCAAACGGAAAAGACCGGGACTGGCAAACACACGACCCGCCGCCTTCATCATTATGCGTTTCAATGCTGATTGCCCATGGGCTTTCGAAATGACTTGTCTCCACTTGAAGAGCTGTTCATGGATGTTGATCTTCACCGGACACACATCGCTGCACGATCCACACAGTGTTGACGCGAAAGGCAGCGAGCTGTAGGCTTTCAGATCAAGATTAGGAGAAAGAATGGATCCTATAGGACCTGGTACAGTAAATCCATAGCTGTATCCACCACTTCGTCGGTACACCGGGCAGGTGTTCATGCATGCTCCGCAGCGAATGCATTTTAGCGAGTCTCTGAAATCAGGCCGTCCAAGTTGGCGAGAACGACCATTATCAACTAGTATTATATAGAGATTGCATCCAGGTGCCGGGCGATGGAAATGCGACGTATAGGAGGTAATGCTCTGACCCGTCGCGCTCCTGGCGAGGAGACGAAGGAACACGGCAAGATGCTCCGCGCGCGGAATGATCTTCTCAATGCCCATGCTGGCGATGTGAACCGGTGCGAGATGAACACCCATGTCCGCATTGCCTTCATTAGTACAAACCACAAAGCCCCCGGTTTCTGCAATCCCGAAATTGACGCCCGTGAGGGCGGCATCCGTCTCGAGAAATTTTTGCCGAAGGTGACCACGCGCTGCTTCCGTTAGTTGCTGAGGATCATCTTCACCTGCGCGCGTACCAATCTTTTCATGGAAGATGTCGCCGATCTCTTTTTTCTTCAAGTGGATGGCGGGCATCACAATGTGACTCGGTGGTTGGCCGAGGAATTGAACAATGCGTTCTCCCAGATCGGTATCAACAACTTCGATACCATTCTTTTCAAGAAAAGGATTTAGATGGCATTCTTCCGTGAGGATTGATTTGCTCTTGACAAGCCGGCGTACCTTGTGTGCGCGGAGGATGTTGAGCACGTGGCGGTTGTGTTCCTCGGCATCGACGGCCCACAATACCTTCACGCCGTTTGCCGTCGCAGCCTTTTCGAATTGCAGCAGGTACTTGTCGAGATTTGCTAATACATCGTCCTTGATTGCTGATGCAGCGTTACGTAAGTCTTCCCAATCGGGAACGGTACGCATCGCCGCGTCGCGTTTCTCGCGCACAAACCAGAGCGTGTCGTCGTGCCATTTCGATCGTGGCCGGTCGGCAAGAAACTCCGTTGCTCCTGCGGCGTGCGATTTCATCAGGTCATTTCTTCATCCAGAACGGCGCTGTGACAAACCAGCCCACTGTGCCAATGAACATGAGCGTCTTGTTCTGACTCATACTCATCACCTGCGCAAATACAAGAAACGCCGGCACGATGGTCATCGCCAGGAAGATGAAGGATAATATCATTAATACCCTGGATTTCATAGGCTCGTTATTTGTGCAGGACGTCGTTGAACTACCTTACTCACTATTACATATAGGACGACGGCGATAAACCAACCTGGTAAACCGACAAAGAAAATCTCGATACCGAAACTCAGGTTCAGCCAAAGACAGATCAAGAGCGTCAGTATCCATGTAGCCGCAGCTGCAGTATTGAAGCGGATGCCCGCCCGTTCTGCGTATTCCTCCTGAAGGCCAAGCCTGGGAAGAAAGTAGACGTCCGCAAAAATTACTGCACCGGCCGGCATAAGGATAAGTCCATAGAGCGCAACAAATTCAAGCAACTTCATGACGAGCGCGGGGAACATCGCAGCAATCGTTGTCACCAATCCCACAACAAGCGTCACCTTCCAGGTCTTCCACTTTGCATTGATCGCCTGAATGGCAAGTCCGGCCCGGTACAGCGTGGGGTTGGCTGTCGTCCACCCGGCAATAATTACACAAAGTGCACCTGCGATGCCGGCAGCGTTGTAGGCTACAGGTCCTGGTGCAAATTCGGTACTGTTAGCCGACTGCTGTAAAAAAAGCGCGTATAGTATTCCCGATGCAACCCAGGCAATATAGTGGCCCAGTATCATACCCGCGGATGATGCAAAGCCATACTGCCATTTCTTTGCATAGCGGAGCAGCGACATATCAGCCATACCAATGTGCATGGCCATGTTGCAGAACCATGCGAAGAATGTCACATGCCAGAAAGTAAATTTGCTTTGACCTTCGAGAGGCACCCCATTCCATATCTTGCTTTCTGCTACAGGCCAAAAGTCGGCAAGCGAGGTGACGCCAAGCTGTGGAAGAACAGCGATCGCAGCGGCGATGAAGATCATTATCATCCACGGTGCAGCGAGATTAGCGAAGCGCGCTACCTGGTCGAAGCCGAACATGGCAACCAGCGTGGTGATTGTCCCTACAACAAGCACTGTAATAACCCATCCTATGCTATTGGGATAGATGTCGTTAAGTGTCGGCATTGGAAGATCGAATGGTATTCCTACCGCGGTAGCGCTGACAGCGATCATCGATCCAGCAAGAAAACAAAACAGTCCTGCGTTAACGAGGTTGTACCCAAGCGCGAAGTTCTTCCCTCCTATTTTCTCAAGCTGATAGTAGAGGGTCACACGCTTTTTTATTGAAATTTTTGCCGTGAGATACGCCCAACTCAATACAGCGAGAAGGTTACCAATCAACAGCCCCAAAAAGAGATCAGACGCTGCTACACCGTGAGCCACGAAGAGTGGGCCGAGAACAAACTCCGTACCGGCCGTATGTTCGCCGGCATACGTCCCTATGAAACTCTTCCAACCTTTGAGCTTGCTTTCGGGAACGGGCTCCCGTTCGTATTCATTGACGGCGTCAAGTTTGGAAACGAGACTTTTCTTATCGAATGATGCCATAGGTATGGGGCAGTTCGCTAATTTACCAAACATACCCGCATCCGTAACACGGGCTATCCTGTACTATCAGGGAGGAATTCAGATGCTGTCCCGGTTGATAAAATGGAAGGCGTTCTTGACCACCTCCTGTTTGCGCGACTGGATCATATAGGCGGCCGTCTCTCCCATCGCGTCGAAATCCGTAGAAATCACGGTGATACCCAGCAGGTCCTTAAGGGGTGTATCGTTGTATGAGATCACGCCAATATCCTTTCCCATTGTCAGGTTGCGATCGCGAATCTGCTTGACAAGCGCCACGAGGTCGTTCTCTTCGATGATGATGTAGGCGTCTTTCGACTGCAATTCCATGTCGGCGTAGATCTGGTCGAGAATCTCGAACTGAAAATCATAATCCGCACAAAATTGCTGAAAGCCGGTGCGTATTCGTGTAGGATATGGGTAGACCGCCTTGCGCGGATACACCAGGATCAGCTTCTGATACGAACGCAGGCATTCGCTCGCCTCGCTCAGCGCTTCGTAAATGTCCATTCTGAAGTCCTGATAGACAGCAGACCGCGCCTCCAGGTCGGGAACCATGTTGTCTATGTAGATCACCTTTTCTTCCGGAAGTGTGCGCAGAGCTTCGAGCACCTCAGGAGTAACCGTGCGGTGGCTGAGATGTTCATCCTTGAAATGCGGCATGATGACGTAATAGTCGTATGCACCACGCGACTCCTCCAGTTCGCTCAGAAATACCTTGGGATCGCAGTGGTACACCTTTAAGTCGACACGCGTGCGCGAGCCAAGACTCCCGACAAACGCGTTGTATATCCGCAACTTGTATGAACTGAGTTTATTCATCAGGAAGAGCACGGAGAGGCCGGAAGCCTCCACCGCACGCGCGACGTAATAACCCTTGCCCTTTGCCGAGACGATGATCTTTTTTTCCTTCAGGAAATTGTATGCCTTTTCGACAGTATCCCGTGACAGATAGTATTCTTCTGAAATCTCATTAATCGAAGGTATCCGCATGCCGACCTTCAGGCTTCCCTTTTCGATCTCCTCCAGGATTGAGTTCACAATCTGGCGGTATTTCGGCATCCGCGAGTCGCTGTCAATCCGCAATAGCTTCAGGCTTTCCATAGGGTTACCAAAGTAGTGAAATTACCAACGCTTTACTAGTGGACTGTTGATCCTTCCGGACGGTAATCTATGTGGTCTATGTGAAATCCTATGTGCCCTATGTGGTTCCAAAAATTAGAAAGGCCTTTGAACCACATAGGGCACATAGGATTTCACATAGAACACATACAGGCGATGGGAATTGATTTAGTTGTTCCAATAGACCTCGTTCCACCGCAATTCGTTCCTGAACTGGTAGAGCGATGTGTTCCTGTCGATTTTCACGAATTCAACCCCAGCGATTTCGGCAAAATCTTCGAGGTGTTCTGAGGTTAGATTCTGAGAGTAGCATGTATGATGTGCACCGCCGGCGAGGATCCAGGCAGCGCATCCGGTGTTCATGTCAGGCATGGGTTTCCAAAGGACGCGTGCAACGGGAAGTTTCGGCAGATCGTGCTTAGGCTCGACCGCCTCCACTTCATTGACGAGGAGACGGAAGCGGTTGCCCATGTCAATTATCGACGCGTTGAGTGCAGGTCCCGCACCGCTTCCGAAAACCAGGCGTACCGGATCTGCCTTGCCACCAATTCCCAGGGGATGAATCTCGCATGAAGGTTTACCCGAAGCGATGGAAGGACAAATCTCCAGCATATGAGCCCCGAGCACCATCGAACCCGTGCCATCAAAATGATACGTGTAGTCCTCCATGAAGGAATTTCCACCTTTCAGACCGGTGGCCATCACCTTCATCGCGCGCACCAGCGCCGCCGTCTTCCAGTCACCCTCAGCACCGAACCCGTACCCTTCCTCCATCAACCGCTGTACGGCGATGCCCGGCAATTGAGGAAGGCCGTGCAAGTCTTCGAACGTATCCGTAAAGCCTTTGAAATTGCCCGCCTTGAGAAACTGACGAAGTCCTGCTTCGATCCGCGCCGCTTCGCGCAGTGACGCATGACGCGTACCACCTTTCTGGAGTTCAGGTGCGACCGCATATCGATCCTGATACTCAGCCACCAGGGTGTCGACTTCCTTATCAGCCACATCGGTGATCGCAGCAACGAGATCACCTACACCATAACCATTGACGGCATACCCGAATCTGATCTCTGCTTCTACTTTGTCGCCTTCGGTGACTGCTACCTGCCGCATGTTATCACCGAACCTGCAGTAACGCCCTCCCTGCCAGTCGCTCCACGCCAGCGCCGCGCGCAGCCACGCTTCCATGCGTGTGTGAACCGCGGGATCTTGCCAATGACCGACAACCACTTTGCGACGAAGTCGCATGCGAGACATTATGAAACCGAACTCGCGATCGCCATGGGCGCTCTGGTTCAGGTTCATAAAGTCCATGTCGATGGTCTTCCATGGAATTTCGCGATTAAACTGCGTGTGCAGATGAAGGAGTGGCTTGCTGAGTATCTTAAGTCCACCAATCCACATCTTCGCCGGAGAGAAGGTGTGCATCCAGGCCACCAGCCCTACACAATTATCCGTGTTGTTTGCTTCGCGGCACAGCGACGTTATCTCTTCCGGCGTTTTCAGCACCGGCTTAAAAACTATTCGTACGGGAAAGCTTTTGACATCATTGAGCGACGAAGCTATCTGCCGTGCGTGTTCGGCTACCTGTTTCAAAGTTTCTTCGCCATACAGAAATTGGCTGCCCGTAATAAACCAGGCTTCGGGGTTCTTGAGGTCGGTCATTCTATATCGTTTTACGGTCAGTTGCCGTAGTAGGCATCCGGACCGTGCTTTCGTTCATAATGTTTTCTGATCAGGGCGTCCTTCATTCGCGCCGCATGAGGATTGATCTTCTGTGTGAGGTACGCCATCCTTGCAATCTCCTCCAGTATGGAACTGTTGTAGACAGCTTTCTCTGCCGTTGCGCCCCAGGTGAAAGGCGCGTGACTACCTACAAGGATCATTTCCACTTCACGATAATCCAGCCGTCGTTCCTCGAAGCACTGCAGAATCTGGAACCCAGTCTGGTACTCATAGTTACCGCGAATCATTTCGTCAGCCATGGGTGCAGCGCACGGAATATCGTGCGTGCAATGGTCGGCGTGCGTTGTTCCGTACAGCGGAATGTCGCGCAACGCCTGCGCCCAGCTGGTTGCGTATGTTGAATGGGTATGCGCAATACCGCCAATGCCATCCCAATGTTTGTATAACACGGCATGGGTGAGCGTGTCGGATGAGGGTCGCAGTTCTCCTTCCACCTTGGCTCCGTCGAAATCGACAATCACCATCCCTGCGGGTGTAAGCAGATCATATGGCACACCGCTGGGTTTTATTGCAAAGACGCCGAGGTTGCGGTCGGCTGCACTTACATTTCCGAACGTGTGAATGACGAGGCCCAGACGCTGAAGATCAACGTTGGCTTTGTATGCCGCCTCTCTGATGTGATCGAATTTCGACATGCACTACACTAAATCGGGTTGTAAGCGCTTACGTTCCAGCCACACGCCGAAATCCTGGTATTTCTTATAGCGCTTTTCATACAGTTCGGTCTTCGATTTATCAGGCTTGTATTCGGCGTCAAACCCCTGACCCATGGCGTTCATAGCATCTTCCACACGCGGATACAATCCAGCGGCCACAGCAGCAAACATTGCAGCACCCGCGGCACAGGTCTGTTCCGAGCGATGGATGCGGATCGGCATGTTCATCACATCGGCCATTACCTGCATGATGTAGGGCGACTTCCTTGCAACACCGCCCAGTCCAATAAGTCCCTTGACAGGTACACCTTCGTCACGGAATCGATCTACAATCGCACGGGCACCAAAACAGGTAGCCTCTACAAGTGCCCGGAATACCCTCGGTGCATCGCTGCCAAGCTTCAGTCCCGCTATTGCACCTTTAAGGGTTTGATCAGCATCAGGAGTTCTCCGGCCATTCAGCCAGTCTACTGCCAACTCTCCGTCGTCGTCCAAAGGTAATGCGGCAGCTTCACGACTTAGCCCTGCAATTATAGTTCCGGTAATCTCTTCTTTCAGTTTTCTTCGAAGCTCCTCATTAATAAGGGTAGTGGTATCGAGCAGATGATCGAGTGGCCATGACAAGAGGTTTCTGAACCACGCATAAGTATCGCCAAAGGCCGACTGTCCCGCTTCGAGTCCGATCATGCCGGGAATGATTGAGCCGTTTACCTGGCCGCAGATGCCGCGTACCAGCTTGCCTTCCATCTCTTCTGTGGGCGCAACCAGCATGTCACACGTTGACGTACCCATTACCTTACTGAGGTGGTACGCTTCGATCTGTCCTCCTACTGCGCCCATGTGTGCATCGAAGGCCCCGACACCTACAACGACGTCGGTGGAGAGTCCAAGGCGTTGTGCCCATTCCTGTGATAGGTGGCCGGCGGCCTGGTCAGATGTATAGGTGTCGCGGAACAAACGAGACGTAAATCCTTTGAGGAGCGGGTCAAGCGATGAGAAGAAGTCGTCCGGTGGAAGTCCGCCGAATTCGTCGGCCCATAATGCTTTATGACCAGCAGAGCACACACCGCGTTTCATTTTATGGACGTCGTTGCCGCCGGTAAGTACGAACGGTATCCAGTCGCAGTGTTCTACCCAGGAGTAGCAAGCCTTGCGCACCGCTTCGTCGACGCGCAGGACGTGCAACAGTTTAGCCCAGAACCATTCTGAAGAGTAAATCCCTCCTACGAATTTCAGGTAAGGCGCGTTCAGGTTGGCAGCATGCCGGTTGATTTCCGCCGCTTCGGCAGTGGCCGTGTGATCTTTCCAGAGCACGAACATAGCGTTCGGGTTCTCGGCGAACTGCGGATCCAATGCCAGTGGGGTACCGGTTCGGTCGACTGCCACTGGCGTGGAGCCGGTGGTGTCGACGGAAATGCCTTTGACGTGTTGTGATACCCCTGACCCTGCTTGGCGGATGCAGTTGCGAATGGTAGTCTCAAGGCCCTCGAGGTAGTCGAGCGGATGTTGTCTGAACTGGTTTTGGTCGGGACGGCAATATTTTCCGTCGCGCCATCGCGGGTAGTGAAAGACTGAGGCGGCCACCTCCGTCCCGTTGGAAGCGTCAATAATTACAGTCCGAACGGAATCCGTCCCGAAGTCGACTCCAATAACAAAGGAGGGCATTCGTATTCCTGGTTTGGTTGCTGGCGCGTAAGGTACAATTTTTTTGGAATACGTGTAATATTAACATTTAACCTTGGTTTTGGAGATCCTTCGCTCGCACATGCCGGCCCACATCCTGTGCTGCACGGCGAGTTCCAACAGACGGATTCTGCGTTCAGGTGAAAGCGTTACCGTAGTGGGATGTGGTGGTGGGAAAGGTTTGCACCCAACTGTTCCAGCGTCCGTCAGTGCCCCTCTGTGTCTCCGTGGTGAGGAAAAAAATCGCTAAGACTCTCCCAAAATATCCCACTCCTCGTTCAGCCTTGCGATGGCCTCGTGCGCGGTGAGATCGAATTGAACTGGTACGACAGAGACATAGTTGTTGGCGATGGCCCATTCATCGTTGTCTTCGCCCTTATCGAAGTTCACAAAGTTACCGGCCATCCAGAAATACCTGCGACCATTGGGATCGAAACGCTGATCGAAATCTTCTACCCACTTGGCGTTCGATTGTCGACATATCCGAATACCCTTGATATTCTCATGGCGCTTTGGCGGAAAGTTCACATTTAATGCCACGCCCTTTGGCAGCCCCCGCTCCAACACTTGTCTTGTTATTCTTTCGACGTATGGCTCAACGTGTGAAAAATCGGCGTTATGGGAGTAGTCACACAACGAAAATCCTATCGCTGGCGTCCCTTCAATTGCCCCTTCGATAGCGGCCGACATTGTACCTGAATACAACACACTGATCGACGTGTTGCTGCCGTGGTTAATGCCACTCACAACGATATCGGGTTGGCGCGACTCGCCCTTCAGAACAAAATGCCTAGCGATCTTTACACAGTCTGCTGGCGTACCGGAACATTCAAATGCACGCACGCCGTCGAAGATGGTTGTCTCCTCAAGTCGCAAGGTCTCTCCTACCGTGATTGCATGCCCCATGCCCGACTGTGGACCATCAGGTGCCACAACCACGACATCTCCGATGCCTTTCATGATGTCAACAAGGGTTCGAATCCCCTTGGCCGTTATTCCATCGTCGTTGGAGACCAGGATTAAAGGTTTGCTCATCTCTTAGCGCTAATTGATCGAGTTGCCCGACAGGGAATTGTAGTAGGCAACAATCTGCGCAAGATCGTATTTCTCCTCAAATCGAAGCCGGTTTTCTTTCATGTATTTCTCTACCGACTCCGCCTTATTTCCCATCAAGGCCAACAGATCACTTCTGTTACCATCGAACTCTACAATAGCCCCGTCTTCTTCAAGAAAAAAGTACTTGTGCACCAGCACCTGTCTTGAAAAGCTTCCAAAATAATACGGTGAATTGTATGTGCGATATTCCAATGCCTCGCGGGCAAGCAACGTCAGATTGCCTTCCTCCATCAGTTCAAAGAAGATCGACGTCCGATAACCAGTTGTTGCATTATACGGCAGCGCAAAAAAGCTTCTGTACTTGTTTACGGTCTTGTCGTATATCTCAAAGAAAAGCACCTTCCGCGGTGTGAAAACTTCCGCGGGTCGGTTCGGACGATCAAACTGAACGAGGTCTTGCATCAGGTCATATTTCACTCTGCCCTTCAGCGTATCGCCGTCCACGAGAACGATCCTCCCTTCATGCCACAGTTCGAACGGCCACTTCTGTGCGTTGGCTGATAAGCTCACGCACAGGAAGACTGCTATCAAAAAATACCTTGCTTTCATCGATGTCCCAGGATCGTGTGTCCCAATTTGTCACGTTTGGTAAGCAGATAACGTTCGTTGTGGACGTTTGGTGATATTTCTATGGGTAAATTCTCGACGATCTCCAGACCGTAACCCATCAATCCCACGCGTTTTTTTGGGTTATTCGTAATCAGTCGGATTTTCGATATTCCGAGGTCACGCAAAATCTGGGCACCCACACCGTAGTCGCGTTCGTCCATGTCGAAACCCAGCTTGATGTTTGCCTCTACCGTATCGAGGCCGCCTTCCTGCAATTTGTACGCCTTCAGCTTGTTGAGAAGTCCTATGCCTCGCCCTTCTTGTTTCATGTACAGCACGACGCCCTTTCCCGCCTTGTCCACCATCTCCATCGCGGCATGAAGCTGTGGCCCGCAGTCGCACCTGCAGCTGCCGAAAATATCACCCGTGACACACGATGAGTGGACGCGAACCAACACGGGTTCGTCTTTTTCCCACGTTCCCTTCACGAGCGCCAGGTGTACGTCGCCGCTGTTGGTTTGCTCATAAGCCACGAGCTTGAAGTGCCCGTACTCTGTGGGCATGTCAACTTCAACGCCGCGACTGATAAGCGACTCCTTGGTGATCCTGTATTCAATGAGATCTTTAATCGAAACGAGTTTCAGTCCGAAACGTTTGGCCACTTTCGCCAGGTCGGGCAACCGTGCCATCGAACCATCTTCATTCATGATCTCCACGAGAACGCCTGCGGGTTTAAACCCTGCAAGACGGGCGAAGTCGATAGCGGCCTCTGTGTGCCCTGCGCGCCGGAGCACACCACCTCGTTTCGCTTTAAGAGGAAAGATGTGTCCTGGTTTTCCGAAGTCTTCCGGTTTTGATTCGGGATCTACGAGTGCGCGAATGGTCTTGAAACGGTCCTGAGCGGAGACTCCCGTTGTACATCCGTGTCCGAGAAGATCGACCGACACCGTAAAGGGTGTACCATGCACTGCTGTATTCTGCCCCACCATCAGGTCGAGCCCCAATTCCTCACAGCGGTCCTCAATCAATGGCGCGCATATTAAGCCGCGCCCGTGGGTAGCCATAAAATTGACGATTTCCGGTGTGACGCATTCCGCCGCGCAGATAAAGTCGCCCTCATTTTCCCGATCCTCGTCGTCAACAACAATAATCACTTTGCCGTTACGGATGTCCTCAAGGGCTTCCTCAATGGTGTTGAATTCAATCTTTTGATCCATACAATCTTAAAACAACGCGTCCCCTACTCGTGCTGCTCGCTAACTCACTGTGAATTAATACTTTCCGGAAACAATTCCCAATTCGCTGGCAAGATTCTGATCTGCATTCTTTAACCGCATTTGCTGCTCAATTAGTTCATCCACCGCGGCATGGTCACCCCGCGCCTCAGCTTCCCTGATTTTGGCTATGTTTTCCTCGATAAGGTTTTGAACGTAGCGATATTTGAGTCGTAACATATTCTGAGGTGCCGCCCTGGGCAAACTCTCCTGTTCGTTCTCAAAGAAGATGTGATACTTATCACGCCAATGCGGACTTGCATAGTACCGTTGCAGCGTTAGGTCAGTCACGAGTCTCTTGACCTCTTCCGAGCCGTGCACCATGAAATGATGTGAATCGATCAACTCGCCGCGATCGCGTGCCTTCCTGAATTCAGAGAAAATATATCCGTACCCTTCGTGGGTAAACTCCAGTTCTTCAAACTCGGCAATGAAATAACTCAATAAGTCGACATCCTCTTCAAGTTTGGTGTCAGCATAATTGAGGAGTTGGCGGACAATCTCACGCTCCTGAAGCTGAACCATGTCCGTCGTTGTCAAGCCCTTTAAGGGCGGCTCTGCTTCCAGCGGCGGAAGAGGCTCACGTTCTTCACGTGCAGCTTCCTGTCGCTGCTTCTGACGCTCGCTGATCAGGATCTTGTTCAGCTCGTGATAAAGCACCTGCTCTTCGATCTCGAAGAGCACGGCTGCCTGACGAACGTAGACGGACCGTTGAATAGAATCTGGTATTACCGCGATGCTGGTCACGGTTTCCCGTATCGCTTCTGCCCGCCGTATCGGATCGTTTGCAGCCTCTGACCGGAGCAGCGAGATCTTGAACGAGATAAAGTCCTGCTCATGATCCTTGAGGTATTGCCTGAACGCCGTGCTTCCTACTTTTCTTGAGTAGCTGTCCGGGTCCTCACCCTCGGGGAGCAATACAACACGAAGGTTCAGCCCCTCTTTAAGTACCATGTCGATACCGCGGATGGCTGCGCGAATTCCGGCCGCATCGCCGTCAAACAATACGGTGATGTCCCTTGTGAACCGGCTTACCAACCGGATCTGCTCTTCCGTTAAGGCTGTTCCCGAAGAGGCGACGACGTTCTCAACATCGGCCTGCACGAGGGAGATTACATCCGTGTACCCTTCAACCAGATAGCAAAATCCTTCGCGACGAATCGCTTGTCGGGCCTGGAACAACCCGTAAAGCACCTGGCTCTTATGATAGATGGCCGTCTCCGGCGAGTTTACATACTTGGGCTGATCCTTCTGCTTGCCGAGAATGCGCGCACCAAAGCCGATTACCTTACCGGATAGGTTGTGGATGGGAAAGATCACGCGACCGCGGAAGCGATCATATTGCTTTCCGCCTTCCTTCGAAACAATGAGACCTGCCTTCTCCAGCATCTCGCGACTAAATCCTTTAGCGAGAGCGAGGTTACAGAAATGATCCCAGTCCTGCAGACTGTAACCCAGTTCAAACTTACGGATCACAGGATCGCTAAAGCCTCGTTCGCGGAAGTAGCTTAGGCCGATAGACTGGCCCTCTTCGTGGTTGAAGAGGAGATCGGTGTAGGTGTCGCGGGCAAAGCCCATCAGTATGTAAAGGCTGTCGCGTTCATTGCCGGCATCGGACTGCGCGGCAGCGGCCTCCTCCTTGATTTCGACACCATACTTTTTCGCCAGGTAGCGAATAGCTTCAACATAGCTGAAGCCTTCGTGCTCCATTATAAAGGTGATCGCATCTCCACCTTTACCGCTGCTGAAATCCTTGAATATGCCCTTGGAGGGAACTACGTAGAATGATGGAGTCTTCTCATTGGTGAACGGACTCAGAGCCTTGTAATTCTGGCCCGAGCGCTTGAGCGTGACAAAGTCGCCGATGACGTCAACCAGGTCAATTCGGCTCTTTACTTCATCAATGGTTTCTCGGGAAATCATTCCGGGCTCGTTCGGAGCAAAGATACGAAGGGAAGTGTTGAAGTGTTGGGGTGTTGAAGTGTTGAAGTTCGAACCTATAATCACAAGTCACTAATCATCAATCAATTGCCCATGGGAATTAAAACGGGTTTGTCAAGAACACTCTATGTGTCCTATGTGAATTCCTATGTGACTATGTGGTTCAAGAAATGTTTGAACCCATAGAACACATAGAGGTAAACATAGGGCACATAGGATTTGCGATTTGTGAATAGCGATTTGTGATTTGTGATTTAATCTGGAGGAAAGGGTCTAAATTGCATGCCCAAATGGCATAGTGAATGCTTTAAGAGCAATATTTGTTGAAACTAGTTAACCTCGTGATTCTGAGTACACTATTGACATGGACATAAACCTATCAGAAAAGGACATTCTCGGGGCGCTTTCGACGGTTCTTGACCCGGACATTCGCCGTGACCTGGTCAGCCTGAACATGATTCGCGACGTCCGGATACAGGGAAATACCATCAGTTTTACAGTGGTGCTTACAACGCCCGCGTGCCCGCTGAAGGAACAGATCCGTCAGGATTGTGTGCGCGCCGTGAGGCGGGTGGCAGGACCCAACGCACGTGTAGACGTAAACATCACATCGTCCGTCACCACGGTTCGCAATAACGCTCCACTCCTCCCCGGTGTGAAAAACATTGTACCCATCGCTTCGGGCAAAGGAGGCGTTGGAAAGTCGACGGTAACGACCAACCTCGCAGTAGCACTCGCTCAGGCAGGTGCACGCGTGGGACTTATCGACGCGGACATCTTCGGCCCCTCCATTCCCACCATGTTCAACTGCGAGTTCGAACAGCCGAGTGTGCGCAATGTGAATGGCAGAAACATCATAGTCCCGATAGAGCAGTATGGTGTGAAGCTGATCTCCATCGGCTTTCTCACGCCACCTGACAGCGCCGTGATATGGCGTGGTCCGATGGCCAGCTCAGCGCTGAAGCAGTTCTTCGCTGAGGCCGACTGGGGTGAACTGGATTATCTGCTCATCGACCTGCCTCCGGGAACGAGCGACATTCACCTCACGCTGGTACAGACGGTGCCGGTAACTGGTGCGGTCATCGTGACAACACCGCAGAAGGTAGCTGTTGCTGATGCGAACAAAGCAGTAGCAATGTTCCGTCAGCCACAGATCAATGTGCCGGTGCTGGGCATCGTGGAGAACATGGCGTGGTTTACTCCCGAAGAGTTGCCTGACAACCGTTACTACATCTTCGGACGCGACGGGGGTAAGAACTTATCAGAAAAGTATGGCGTTCCTCTGCTGGGTCAGATACCACTCGTGCAAGGAGTGCGGGAGAGCGGCGACAGCGGGTTGCCCTCTGTATTGAAGGAAGGACCAGCGCAGGCCGCGTTCACTGCCCTCGCGGAGTCGCTTGCCCGGCAGATCGCGATACGAAATGCGCAAACGCCGGTGGCCGCAACGACGTAGACCCGTGAAATTCAATGAGAAATGCTAACTTTGTGGGAACCAACGCTGCGTGGTCTTCCTTATGACAACGTACGCTGCAGAAATACAAAGCATGATGAACACAAACACAACCGGCCTGGTAGAACGCATTGAGGCATCCCTGGATGGCATCCGTCCCTACCTGGAGGCAGACGGCGGGAACGTAAAGATCCTCGAGGTCACTCCCGACAACGTCGTCCGGCTGGAATTCGTCGGCACCTGCGGCAACTGCCCTATGTCGACGATGACGTTCAAAGCCGGCGTAGAAGAGGCCATCAAACGGGCAGTACCTGAAGTGCGCTCCATAGAGGTCACCAATCTCACCCCACTCGGCAACCCCATTTCGTAAACCTCCATTCCGGCGATAATCGCCCTGATTTGCTATCTTTGGGTAAACTGGAGGCACCCGGAAAGTTGTGAGCAAAGCAGATCAGGAGCAGCCATTATGTACCTTCGGTGCCCTTCTCACGGCGCTCATCCTTTCCTTCCTGACCATTCAGAGTTCCAACGCTCAGGAACGCTGCGCAACCGTACCCTACACCAAGCAACTCCTGGAACGCAACGTGGTCCGGGAAGACAAGGCCCGCTTTGAAGAGTGGCTGCAGCGTCGCATGACGGAACGCAGGATCCAGATGGATACCCAGAGAAAGCAGGCGACAACTTATCGCGTTCCCGTTGTCGTTCACGTCATCCATAACGGAGAGCCTGTCGGAACCGGCTCCAACATTTCTGACGAACAAATTCTTTCACAGATCGCAGTTCTTAACCGCGACTTTCAGCGACTTAACGCGGATGCTTCCAATACGCCGGCATCGTTCCTACCTGTTGCAGGAAGTCTCGACATCGAGTTCGTCATGGCGAAGCAAACACCCGACGGGCTCCCTACTAATGGGATCGTGCGCGTACAGGGCACGCGTACCCAGTGGACCATTAACGACAACTACGAACTGAAATCCCTTAGCTATTGGCCCGCGGAAGATTACCTCAACATTTGGGTGACTACGCTCACCTCGTCCTATGTCGGGTTCGCACAATTCCCCGTATCGGACCTTCCCGGCCTCGAGAACTCATCCACGAACCGACTCACTGACGGCGTTGTGATCCACTACGATGTCTTTGGGTCGATTGAGGATGGCGACTTCGACCTTGACCCACAATACAACAGAGGCAGAACAACTACCCATGAGATGGGACATTTCTTCGGCTTGCGTCACATCTGGGGAGATGACGAGGCGACATCCGATGCTTGCTCAGGCACGGATTATGTCGACGACACACCCAACCAATCGCTGAGCACGAATGGATGTCCCACAGGCACCCGAGTCTCGTGCGGTGGAGAAAACATGTATATGAATTTTCTGGATTACACGAATGACGCGTGCATGAATCTCTTCACGGTGGGGCAAGTCGAGCGCATGACAACAGTACTCGAGAACAGCCCACGCCGCGCGAGCCTGCTTACGTCGCATGCATTGCTCGACCCTGAGCCTGTCGCCGACAACCTCGGCATCAACAGCATTGTGTCGCCATCTCCTGCTGAGTGCGCTGCCTCCGTGACACCTGTCATTGAACTGCAGAACAACGGGACAAACGCGGTCAGCTCGACCCGTATCCGACTAGTCGTTGATGGTGCCCCTGTCGAGACGCAGGACTTCAACATTTCACTCGATCCACTGGAAACAACAACGGTGTCTTTCTCGCCGCAAACCATTTCATCCGGTGTAAACAACTTCCTCTTTGAAATCTTGTTGACCAACGGAGTCAGTGACGCGCGCGTGAACGACAATGTTCGCTCCGTTCAGGTGTATGTTCCTGAGTTTATTGATGCGCCCTTCAACGAACCTTTTGCATCGCTGCCTTCGGAATGGTTAATCAACAATCCTGATGGACAGATTACCTGGGAAATTGCCAATGCTCCGTCTTCCAACCCGACAAACACGGCCATAAAGCTCAACTTCTACGATTATGAAGACGGAAAAGGTGAACTGGATCTGCTTACGACACCTGTGTTTGATTTGAGCAGTGCACCGGTTGCCTACGCATCTTTCGATGTATCTCACGCGCAGTTTCGCGGATCAAACGACCGGCTGAGGGTGTATGTTCTTTCGAACTGTGATGACGACCTCTTCAATGCAACGGTGGTTTATGACAAGTCGGGAACAGCACTGGCTACAGTCCCAAGTAAGAGCTCACCGTTTACTCCTACCGGTGCCAGCGATTGGCGGAGGGAAATTATCGATCTGTCGCCATGGCTCGGTCAGGCAAGCGTTCAACTGGTGTTCGCCGGTACGAACGACTGGGGGAACAATCTTTACATCGACAACATTTCGGTTATCACCAGTGCCGACGAAGACCTGGCGTTGGTGGAAGTTGTGCGTCCCTCACCGGTTCTGTGCGAGAATACGGTTGCTCCACGACTGAGAATCCAAAATACAGGCACCGTTACGATCACGAGCTTTAATATCAACATGACCGTCAATAACGGTCAACTGGTAATTCTTCCTCAAAACATAACGCTGTCGCCGGGTGGTGAGGCCGTCGTGGACCTCGACGAGATACAACTGAATGATGGTGAGAATACCCTTTCCTTCGTGCTTTCGGATCCCAACGGTATTGTCGACGTAAATCCAGGTAACAACGGCGGCGAGGTGATCGCCCTTGTGAACAAGGAGACCCGGCTCATTCCTTTCAGGGAGGACTTTGAAGCCGGCTTTAACGGATGGTTGTCGCTCAATCCTGAATCTGGCATGGAGTGGGAATTGACGACAACCGGGACGGGGCAATCAGTTGTCTTTAACGCATTTAACAACCCCGTCCAGGGGGACGAAGCCTGGCTGGTAAGCCCGGTGCTCGACTTTACCGGGATGCCCACGGCCAGTCTGTTCTTTGATGTGTCTTACGCCATGAACCAGAATCGCGAGGACCGCCTAAGGATCGTTGCAAGCACAGACTGCGGTCAGACTTATCCCTATGTTGTTTTTGATGAGGCGGCGGAACAACTGGCGGTCACATCATCTTCTGCTCCGTGGACCCCTACCGCCGAGGACTGGGGGCAGAAGTTCGTTACCTTAAACCAAATTGCAGGAAGTCCAACCGCACGCCTGGCATTTGTGTTCACGAATGCCAACGGAAATAACCTGTACCTCGACAACCTGGAGTTTTTTGCGTCCGACAATCCTGATCCCGTGGAAATTGAGGACTTGTTCCTGGTCCACGCCTCTACCACACCCGGATCATTCCTCATTACGTTCAATCTTGATGAACCCGGACCCGTGGGGTATGAGATTTTGGACGTGACAGGAAGGACAGTTGCTCGGGCGGAACTCCGGCAGGTACTGAACCAGACCTTTGAAATAGATGCGGGCCGTGCCGCAACGGGGATATATATCCTCAGGCTGCGGATCGGACAAAAGTATTACGCGACACGGGTATTCATTGCAGGACCTTGAATAACAGAATAAATATCAACATCTTGCGGCCATTTCCATTTTTTCATAAATGCACTAGCTAACGAACTTTTTCATGCCAGTTAAGAAAACAGTTGCCATTCTATATGGAGGACGTTCCGTCGAGCACGGCGTTTCTGTCAACTCAGCAAAAAACGTCTACGAGTTCATCGACAAGAGCAAATTCGAGCTGATGACCATCGGCATCAGCCGGAGTGGGCAGTGGTTTCTCACGATGGGCGTACAGCGGGAAATTGACCGGGGCAAAGCGTTGGGCCTCATCCTCGACCCTCACAATCCCGGCTTCACCTTGCTTGCGAGCGGAGATCGCATCAAGGTCGACATCGTGTTTCCCGTCCTGCACGGAACAGATGGCGAAGACGGCAGCATACAGGGTATGCTGAAAGCACTGGATATCCCCATGGTTGGTACTGGCGTTCTCGGCTCCGCGATATCAATGAACAAGATTGTCGCCAAGCGTCTGTTGAAAGATGCCGGTGTACCCGTTGCCCGGTTCATGACATTCAACTATCGGGATCGCGACAGCATAACGTATGAGGCAATTGTCGACACTCTTGGTACACCATTCATGGTAAAGGCTGCAAGCCTCGGCTCGTCCGTTGGTGTCTCCAAAGTGAAGAAGAAGGAAGACCTGGAGCAGGCACTTAAGGATGCGTTCGCATACGATCGTGAAATCCTGATTGAAGAATACATTCATGGTCGGGAGATTGAGTGCGCAATTCTCGGTAACTATCCGCCGGAGGCTTCCAATCCAGGAGAGATCATCATCAGCGACAAGTATGAGTTCTACACTTTTGATGCAAAGTATGTCGACGGCAAGGCCGTGAAGATTGAAGTTCCGGCCAAGTTGGATAAGGATATCATTGAACAAATCCGAACTTTGTCTGTAAAAGCGTTCGAAGTATTACATGGCGAGGACTTCGCGCGCGTCGACCTTTTTGTGACAAAGGATGGCGGCATTTACGTGAACGAGATCAACACGATCCCGGGCTTTACAAACTCTTCCATGTATCCGATGATGTGGCGGGAGCGCGGGCTGAAGTTTACGGACCTGATTACCCGCTTAATACAGCTTGGATTTGAAAGGCACCAGCAAAGCAAAGCGGTCGAACGGGATTTCAAGAGCTCACTGAAGTATTGAGCCATTTTCCCTGATTCCTTACGCCTCCTTCGTATTTTCCCCATTAACCCGTATAATTGGACGCCTGAATGGCGTTTTTATGGCGATGTTCAAAAAGTTCAGGGAGTACATGAACCAAACCCTCGGTGGCGTGCTGATTAACATGCTGCTCGCGGGGGCCATACTATTTGGCCTGGCCATACTGTACTTCTACCTCTACCTGCCTTCGGTTACCAATCACAACGAGACCATTACCGTCCCGAACATTGAAGGCATGAGCTACGATCGCCTGGAGGAATTTCTCGGCGAACGTAACCTTCGCTGGGAGGTTAGCGATTCTTCGTATTCCGACGAGTACCCGCCGCTTACCGTTCTGAAGCAATTCCCCAAAGCGGGTTCGAAAGTGAAGGTAGACCGTAAGATATTCGTCTCTTTGAACCGCGTTAATCCGCCTACGGTACCCATTCCTAATCTGGTGGACCGGTCAATTACCAACGCTGAAGCCGTACTGCGCAGCAACGAACTGAAACGCGGCAAGATCGAACTTACCTCCGGCCCGTTCCTCAATGTTGTACAGGCAATGAAGTATCAGGGAAGAGAGCTGAAGGAAGGCGACCGTGTTCCGAAGGGATCCGTCATCGACCTCGTGGTAATGGACGGTGGCACAACGACCCTAAAGGACGGGATTAGCTTCCTGGGCTATACCCTGGATGAAGCCAAGGTTTATATCCTTGGACTGAATCTCAACCTGGGGCGTGTTATCGTCGTAGGAGATACCACGAATGCCGAACCTATCGTTCTTAAGCAAAAGCCACTGCCCACGGAGACAATGCGGGTGGGTGATATCGTGGATCTCTGGGTTGGTAAGGAAGGAACCGAAGTTCCTGATGACTTTGACGAATGACCATAGCAACCGCTTAACATTCCACCCGGTGGCATGGCTCCTTTCACTCTGCCTCTTGGCCCTTCCCGTAATCAGCGTGCATGCTCAATTAATCGAAGCACCGATCCCCGTTCAGGAAAATGGCCGTCCCGACCCAAACGCGCGCACGAAAAGTACCGGCCCGCTTAGTCTTCCTTTTTGGGATGATTTTTCGACGGTCGCTCCGGGCTATCCTGACACCTTGTGGGTACACAGCAACTCAGTCTACATCTCCAACGGAATAGGATTGAATCCGCCAAGCATCAACGTGGCCACGTTTGATGGTCTCGATTCGCTGGGGTCGCCATACAACCCGAATGAAACCAGTTCAGTAGGATTCACCGACAAGATGACATCGCGTCCCCTGCTTATGACCGAAGTACCGGTCAACGAACGCGAGACCGTATACCTCAGCTTCTTCTACCAATGGAGAGGCTACGGTGAGCCACCCGACAACACCGACTTTCTTCGGGTTGAGTTTCGTGACAACAACGACAATTGGGTAGACGTGTTCACTGTGCATGGCGATGAAGTGCCAGACTTTGAAAACTTCAACGCTGTAGTGTTACCTGTGCATGAAGAGCGCTGGTATCACGACAACTTCCAGTTCCGTTTCCGTACCTACGGAAGGATGTCCGGCCCTTTCGATACGTGGATCATCGACTATGTTCTGCTCAACAAAGGCAGAGATGATTCCACACCTTCATTTCCCGATCGCGCGGCAGCATCGCCTATGTCGCGACTTTTCGGTGAATACTACGCCGTTCCCGTTAGCCACTTTTTCCTGGACCCTACTCTTGACACCGTGACCTTTGATGTTCAGAACCTGCGGGGTTCTGATTTCGGCGGTGCTTCCATCAACTATCGCGTCAACGCAAAGTTTTATCATTACCATGGCGAAGACCCGCCAGCGGTGTACGGAAAAAATCTCATCAAATCACGAGGTGTAAAGGGCACCAGCGGTGTTATGCTTCCGTACGAACGCGTAACTGTGAAACTCGACACATTGCCAGACCCTGCCGATCCGCTGCAGTTCGATCCGACCGCCGATGCCATCGACGTTCAACTGAAACTAAAAGTCATCAGCAGCGACAGTATCGATGCTGAACGCCCAGCGTTTCTTCCACTTGATTTTCGCGTCAACGACACGATATCAACCTGGTACTCACTCAAAGATTACTACGCGTACGATGATGGCGTTGCAGAATATTCTGTGGGATTGACACAAGCCGGCAACAGGCTGGCCTATCAGTTCGTCATGCGGTCCGACACGGCGACGCTGGCAGGTGTTCTTATTTACTTTCCCTATCTCGGAGGATCGAACAGTCAAAGTCTCGACCTGTACATCTATGGTGACAATGACGGGCAGCCTACCCAAAATCCAATTTACAGCATGTTGGGAAGGACGATTACGAAGAACACGAAGAACGAGTTCATGTACCTCCCGCTTCAGCCACCCCTGTTCATAGACGATTCAGTTTTTTACATTGGATACCGTGAACCAGTGGTCTCCGGCGTGAAGGTTGGTTTGGACAAGAGCAACGATACCGGCGATCGGATATTTGTGATGACGGGGGGCACCTGGCAAAAGAATACTGACGTACAGGGCAGTCTTATGATCCGACCCGTATTCGGTGGAAAGGCAGATCCTGTTACGGGTATTCCGGGCGAAGAACGCGGTCGCGACCTCTACCCCAACCCCAACGACGGAAGCTTTTATCTTCCGGGCGTTGTTGATCGTGTAGAGATTATCGATGTCATGGGTCGTTACGTTCCCTGGTCGCTCGAACCTGCTGGCGACGAGACCCGCGTAATTATATCATCACCATCACCGGGCATGTACCTTGTTCAGTGGCTTGAGGCCAACAAGGTACAGCAAAGGAAAGTGCTGGTCCGTTAAGGAGTGGTGATCGGCAGACTGCGAATCGAGATCGGAACCGGACTGAACGAAACAATAAAGATCAAAAGACAAATCCAACCCAGTACTACTCTGACAGGATCGAGCGGCACTTCAATTTCCGTGGGCGGATGGTAGATGCCGATCATGCGCCCGACAAGCAAACCAAAAACCAGCCATCCTGAAAATCCTTTGAGATTTGGAAACTGCCATGCAAGCACGAGCAGCACCGCAACCATCACAACTGCATACATGAGCGTGTCCGTGGAATTCAACCCCAATCCTTTCAGACAGATATAGTAAAACAACACACCGATTGGAACAATGGTCCAGAGTTCATCGCGGTCCTGTGGAAGACTAATGTAGCCGAGCCCTGAATACAGGAGAAGGCCAACAAAAAATGTGATGGCGATGACTCGATGGCCTCGTCGCCCAAAGAGTCCATAGATGACGTGTCCCCCATCGAGCTGCCCAATCGGCAACAGATTAAGACTTGTAAAGAAAAGCGCGATGAAGCCAGCAAACAGAATCGGGTAATGCATTATCTCACGAGGATTCGGAGCGTAGCCAGGTTCTGCCACATACTTCTCGAACAGGATGAACAGCAAGTTCGTACCAAACGCGAGGTCGATTCCCCCATTGTGTTCACGGATGTACTCATCTGTGTAAACGTGCTTGGGGTAGTCGAGTCCATACTGTTCATATTCCGGGTGAATTGTGAAGATATGTTCCGGCGGAGGCAAGGTCCGAAAGCCGTAGATCAGGATGGCCACGGCAACGATAAACCCGGCCAGCGGTCCCGCGAGACCGATGTCAAAATGCTGAATGTTGGAATACACCCTGTCGCGAATTCGTATGATGGCCCCCAGGGTCCCTATGGTGAGCAATGGAGGAATGGGAATAAAATACGGCAGCGACGTCCTGACCCTATGGGCCATCGCTGCGAAGTAATGTCCAAACTCATGGACGGTTAGGATGGCGAGGAAAGGCACTGAAAACTGAAGTCCAAGCAGGAAGTCGGACCAGGAATAGCTGTAATTAAACGCCAACCTTTCATTCTCATCCAGACGGAAGATGGATCGTGCATAGGCCCACTCCGATCCCGCCAGTGTTGTCGTAACGAACGTCAGAACAAAAAGGGATATATGGAGAAAGATTGTGCGCTTCGAGGTATTCATTCCCAACCGATCGGTCCCTATGCAGCTGCTACGTCTTGGTTTCAGCCAAACTTAACCCTAGTTGTTGAGATTTCCCAATGATCTGAAACGTCAGATCTTTACGGCATGTTACTCTGCTTCGCGAGTTCGAGCGCTGCTGTGGTGGTGTAGTATTTGGCGATCATGTTCGGCACCTCCCACTCGGGCATACTCTTGTTTTGCAGATAATCAAGGAATCGCTCCATTACCCGTGCAAAATGCGCTTCATGTCCCTCTTTGTAGTGATCTGGAATCACAACTTCCCATCCGTTTTGTACTTTCTCCAAGGTGACTCCCGGAAAAGTGGCCTGAACCTTTTTCAGATTGTTGTTGAGTATGTTCTCGTAACCCGGCACGTCTCCGACCGGTTCGATGTACAGCGTGGGTTTGTAATCCTGTTCCGCGCCCTGGCGTATGATCAGGTTTGCACGCGTACCTCTCATAATTGAATAGTGGGTGTCGCCTGTGCCTTCCGGGGCCTTGTAATTCCAGATCACGGAAACGCGCGCATGCACACCGCGAATCTGGTAGTTGATTTCGCCGTTACAATACACTCGCAGTATCGTATCGTTGACAACATTCTTGCGGAGGTAGTCGGGGAAAGCATCCAAACCTGTGATGGCGCTGAATTCGCTGAGCGTCATGTCGGTGGCCCAGCGTCGTGCACTGTTGACACTGATATCGTGCATATAATTCAGCACCTGATCCGGAAAGCATTCCCATTGAATGAGGTCAACCAGGTGCGTCGTGACGTCCACGATGCCTTCGCCCTGCTGGCTGACATCCATGAACCAGGGCGGGCGCGTGAGAATGCTGCCCGACACGTATTTATAGAAGTGGTGAACGCTCTCTTTAGTGACCGCAGGTTGCTCCGGTGTTCCCTTTTCCAGTTCGCCAAATACTTCGCTGAGGAGGGAGAATTCACGCTGGAGGATTGTGGTGATCTCAGAACGTTCCGTCATGATGTCGTACAGCAGCAGGTTCTTTTGCCTGGCCACCTCAAAAGCCTCAGTCAGCAGCTGAAAGTCGTCATAGTCGATCACCATCGGCTTATCCGCCAACACATTCAATCCGGCCTCAAGCGCCTTCATAATGTATTCCGTCTTTTTTTGATTGTTCCCGGAGAGCACGACTACATTACCCGGCTTTTCCTCAATCATCTTTTCAAGAAAATCCGGACCTGTGTACACCTCCTCCTTCCAGGCTGTTGGTGACTCTGCACGCGTGTTGAATCCCTCAATGCGATTCAGGTGCAGCTGCACATCCGGACCTTCAGGGGCATATACATAGACGACAGAGTCGACATTCGGATACATTGATTTTTGCACAAGCGCAGCGTGGAAATGACCGGGATCCAGCGTGATCAGCCGAACGGCAGAACGGGAGGTTTCGGTGGAGGGTTTTTCGCTACACGAAGACACCATTGCGAAGAGGACGATGAGAAGGAATAAGAGTGTTGATGTGTTGCCGTAAAACAGACCTGCGGTCGCTCCACGGTGAAAGTGTTGATGTGTTGAGTTTTGTTTCGTCTCGCCCATAGTGTCGGGTGTTCATTGAAGCGCCAATTTACGATTACTTTTTTATCTCCGAGCCACCACTGCAAACTGCGCACTACTGCCTACTTAAGAACCCAAGGTTCTCTCTGCGGTCTCGACAACATCGCCGTCGCCTCTTCATCATTTTTCTTAAACTGCTCCTTCCTGGGATCCCAATAGATTTTCCTGTCGAGCTTCATGGCGATATGGTGGAGGAGGCAGGCAGTGCAGGAGCGATGCGCTTCTTCGACCGGCGCGATGGTGGGTTTGTTATCGCGGATGGCTTCCAGCCAGTTGGCATGGTGATCCGTGCTGACCATGTGATGAAACTCATCCGGACCGATCTGCGACTTGATGATTTTCGGATCACTGGCATCCAGCGGCTTCGTGCCATCAGCATTCGGCACCGGATCGCTTGCTGTGGCCTGATAATTTCCGCGGGTCACAAATATCCATCCTTCCGTGCCTTCGAATTTGACGCCGTTCGGTAACTCATTACTGACCGTCATCTGCACGCCGTTTTCATAGAGCGCATGCGTCGTGAAAATACCGTGCACATCCCATAGACCGGACTTCGGAAACTCGGCATGACCCCATACCTCAACAGGACCTGTAAGTTCTGTGCCCATGCCCCAGTGAGCGGAGTCGATATGGTGCGCGCCCCATCCGGTGATCATCCCGGCACCGAACTGTTCACAGCGTAGCCATCCGGGGCGGTCGTAACTGTCTTGCGGGTGAACGCGCTTCTCCGTGTAGTAGACGTAAGGCGTTGACCCCAGCCACATGTCGTAATTGAGATTAGGAGGAATCGGCATCTCTGGTTCTTCATCACCGGAAGGATCACCGGGTAGTCCGACGTACACCCTCTTAAGCTCCCCGATGCGACCATTGCGAACCAGCTCCGCGGCATACCGGAATTGTTCAGACGAACGCTGCTGGCTGCCGATCTGGAATTTCACACCGCTCTTGCTGATAACGTCGCTCATGAATCGTCCTTCTGCAATGGTGAGTGATGCAGGTTTCTGCAAATAGATGTGCTTGCCTCCACGTGCCGCGTCGACGGCGATTGCCGCATGCCAGTGGTCGGGCGTGCTGATGAGCACGGCGTCAATGTCCTTGTTGGCAATCAGCTCGCGATAGTCGTGATACACCTTCACGCCATCAAAAGGTTTCCCAGTCTTTTCGGTGTAGACTTTGTTGACGAGTTGCTTTGCGTCGGCGGCGCGCTTCGTATCCAGGTCGCATACCGCGACAATCTGAGCGTAGTCGTGACGCCATACTCCCGGCATGTCGTGCACCCTCGATATCCGGCCTGTGCCGATGGCTCCAACATTGATGCGATTCGATGGTGAATACTTGCCAAGCACCCGGGCTGGAACGATCGTGGGAAAACCTATCGCCACAGTCGCCAGGGCAGCACCCTTGGCAGTTGTTGTAATGAACCTTCTTCTTGATATGGCGGACTTCTTTTTCATGGTTTCAGATTTTCAAATTCAGACGCCGATATTATTCTTTATTTAAAGATACTCAAGTAACTGATTTTCAGTAACCCATTGCCATTAAACAAAACTTATCCTTTTACACTATAATCTGCCTCCGGAAGACTTTCCTTACCATCCTGTACCTTCCTTCAGCTAAATGATTTTACACTAGCGGGAATGACATGTTGCACCTGCATAATCCGCTCTCTGAAGGTTGCGAATTGTTGCGTAATTGTTGCAAGGATGAGGTATCACATCTCATGCAAATCCACACGGCAATTCATCCGAAGGCATTTCGCAATGGGTCGACTGATGAATGTCGTTTGTTGCGTAAAAAAGTACAAGGCTTACTTTACAAGAGGATGTCGCCGCGGTGGGCTGGTTGCCGCCGTTGTCAGCTGCGACGTGTAAGGGCGTTGACGATAGCGTTGGTTCTTTCCAGCACAACAGTGAACGAGAGCCTCCCGCGAACGCCGATGTGCAGCTGGTCGTCGTCGGGACTGTCGACGCGGTACTCGAGTGTTTCCCAGTATGAGTCGAGGGGACCGACGCTTCTGAAATCGGTATTGACGCCTGCACTGTAGAGAATGAAGTTATTGAGTCGGGGTCCGCGCAGTTCGACGGTGGCGATGTGGTATCCTGGGCGATCGTTCTCGAAGAGGATGAACGTGCGTGCTCCCGAATATACAGTATGATCTCCTCCATCTTCTTCGATCCGGTAGAAGACTTTGAGTATTATTTTCTCACCGTCAATGTAAATGTTGGAAGAGAGGCGGACCGGAACATAGTCGCCCGGGCTGGTGTCCATTTCAGGATCACCCTGTATCCGGGGCCAGCATCCGATCATTTCGATGTCTCGCACTTCGTCTATCCGCACCGGAGCGGGTAACGCAGTTGCGCAAACTTTCCAGGGATCTTGCGCCAGTCGTCGCATCATGTCAGGATTAACCAGGTGCCCGCGATCCAGCATGAGCCAACCTGCCAGCATCATGGCTGCAAACCCTACCGTGAGAATCACGCGGCCCTTTTTGCCTTTGCCATGGATAGTAAACAGGTTCATTTGCGGGACAACTACGGGGCTTAATGGAGAAACGCGCCTGGAGTAAACCGTGGTGAACCAATTTTTTTTGCCTGAGTGCGTTAAGTGTGTAAATGAACACCAGAATTGCGTGGAATTCTTGTATCCATCGCTGTCCGAATTCATTAAATTGATTCCGAATGTCACTGAAATCAGTGAGGTGTTTTCGAAGTCACAAATCATCCACCAATGAACAACAAGGGTAACATCAACCGCCGGGAGTTTATCGGAACTGCCGCTGCGGCGTCATTAGCATTCACCATCGTTCCTCGTCACGTCGTCGGCGGTCCGGGATTCGTACCTCCAAGCGACAAAGTCAATCTTGCCTACATCGGCTGTGGTACCCAGGGCCTTCGCGAAATGTGCGACATTATCACGAACCCTGAGTTGCATATCGTCTCGGTATGCGATCCGAATAAGTTCAGCACCAACTACATCGACTGGTCGCCAAACGGCATCCGCGATGACATCCGAAAGACACTTGGCGATTCCTCCTGGGGTGAGAATCTCAAGGGTATTCCCGGAGGAAGGGACGTTGGCAAGGAGGTCGTTGAAAAATACTATGCGAAGAATAAGCCGTCAGGAAAATACAAGGGTTGTAACGCATACAACGACTTCCGCGAGTTACTCGAAAAGGAACGCGACATCGATGCCGTGAAGATCATGACACCGGATCACCTTCATGGGTACATATCCGTGGCTTCGATGAAAAAAGGAAAGCACGTTGTCATTCATAAGCCCCTTGCCAACCGGATGTATGAGGCGCGACTCGTCATCGACACCGCGAAGAAAACAGGTGTGAGTACTCACCTGCTCGCATGGAGCAAGCGCAGCGGGAATGAACTCGTGAAGAAGTGGATTGCCGAAGGGCGAATTGGAAAGCTGCTTGAAATTCATAACTGGTCCAATCGTCCCGTATGGCCACAATGGACCTCCAACCCGACCGACACGCCTCCGGTGCCGGAAGGCTTCGACTGGGATCTCTGGTTGGGTCCGGTGCCTCATCGTCCGTATCACCCGAACTACACCCACAATGTGTTCCGCGGATGGTACGACTTTGGTGGAGGGAGTATTGCCGACATGGGTCATTACAGCCTGTGGCCGCTTTTCCTTTCGCTGGGCATCAACACTGCTCCGCTATCAGCGGAGGCGTATGGCACAACCACGTGTGTGATAGATGGTCAGGTTAGTCGGCCCCATCGCAACGACGTCGCGTTCCCCTACTCCTGTATCGTCCACTTCAAATTCCCTCAACAGGAAACCCTTCCTGCCTTCGATCTCTTCTGGTATGACGGTGGTATGAAGCCCCGCACGCCTGACGAGATGGGGGACAAACCGCTTCCCCGCGAAGGCATGATGTTCGTCGGTGATCAGGGTAAAATCGTTGCTGGTTTTCGTTGCGAAAAACCTGTGCTGCTGCCCGAGAGCAAGATGCGTGAAGCTACCGGTGGCACCGAGCCGCTGGAAGAAGTTGTCGAACGCGGGGAAGAGCATTGGATTCGCGCCTTCAAGAACAAACAACAATCGCCAGGCTCCTTCACACTCGCGGGTCCTGTTAGTGAAACAATCCTTCTCGGCGCCGTTGCGTTGCGTGCCGGTAAGAAGGTGCACTACGATTCAGCACAGATGAAGATCACGAACGACGAGGTAGCCAACAAGTTCCTTTATCGCGAATATCGTCCCGGTTGGGAAATGTAACGACCACTAACAAATGCAGGTCTTTAAGTGATGACATCGTGAATCGAAGAAACTTCATTGAGACGTCGCTCGCCATGAGCGCGATCGGCGTCCTAACAACTTCCGGTATGCAAGAGACATTAGCACGCCCGATCGAGGGGCCAAAGAAAGACGACATCTCGCTGGCACAATGGGCACTGGTGGAAGAAATCCGCAGTGGCAAATGGAAAAATCTCGACTTCCCGCGTATTGCGCGCGAGGATTTCGGATTAAACGGTATCGAGTTTGTCAATACACTGTTTGAAGTTCCCACTATCGGATACCTCAACCAACTGAAGAAGAACGCCGCCGACCACGGCGTGGCGATGGTGCTCATCATGGTTGATGACGAGGGCGATGGCGCCGCTCCTACTGCGGAAGGAAGACGCCAGTTCGTCGTTGCACACCGAAAGTGGGTAGACATCGCGCACTATCTCGGTTGTCACGCTGTGCGTACGAACTGCCGGGGTCCCGAAAATGCGGATCCGAAGGAAGGACTGAAATGGGCGGCAGAATCCTACAACATGCTACTCGATTATGCGAAAGACTCTGGCATTTCCATTGTGATCGAAAATCACGGGGGACTTTCCAACGATCCCGACTGGATGGTGGCGCTGATGAAAGAAGTGAATAATCCCGCCTTCGGCACCTATCCCGACTGGAGAAGGCCTTCTGATAACTTCGACAACTACACCTACCTGAAGAAAACCCTTCCCTACGCAAAAGGTATGTCGTACCGAAATCAACCCACCGAAGAGCTGACCGCAAAGATGATCAAACTTGCAAAGGATGGTGGTTATAAAGGATGGTATGGGATTGAATCGTCTGGAAGGGATGCGATCAACGAGGGAATCAGGTTGTTAAAAAAATACCTGTTATCATGACCCTTCACGTTGTAGAAGGAATATAGTAGAGACGCCCAATCTGGGCGTCTCCCTGGATTACGGAAACTACCATGTTCGGGAAACGACCGGTTTGGGGAAGCGACCAGGGTTTTGGATATGTTCAGGTTCGGGAAACGCCCCAGGTTGAGGAGACGCCCAAGTTGGGCGTCTCCTCGGAATGGGGACGTCGGTTCGGGAAACACCAAGTGTGGAGAGACGCCCAGGTTGGAGAGACGTTCAACGACCAGGTTAAGGAGACGCCCAAGTTGGGGAGATGCCCAAAATGTAGAGACGCCTAAAAATAGAGAGACGCCCAGATTGGGCGTCTCTACTATATTCCTTCGATCCAGTTAGTACTAAAGAGGAACCTCATAATATTCTAATGCCCATTCAAGCATGAATCGAACGCGGGTGGGATTAATGCGGTAAACGATAAGATTAGGATTGTCCGGTGTACCGAGGTAATGCTGTAGCAGTTTGTTGGCGTTCCAGATTTCCTGTAAAAGATTCTGGTCGCGTACCACCTCTGCGGTACCTGTGATGCGCACCTGATTGTGATCGTCATCCAGGTAGCACAATTCAACTTTGGGGTTCGCTTCGATCTCGGCGGTCTTTCCGTACGAGCGCAGGTTCGCTACATAGACAACAAATCCATCGGTCCGCACTGGCGATACAGGCCGAACTCTTGGCTGATCGCCATCCATCGTCGCCAGCATCGGAAATCGTGTCTTCTTTACCAGCTCCGCCGCAAGGCGTGGTACGTCGTTCGGGTCAATGGATTGCGGTGCGGGTTTTGGCATAACTAGTTGTTTATGGAAGTTGGTTCTTCAAACGTTTCACCGCAGAGACACAGAGGTGTTCTCTGTGTCCCTGTGGTGAGCTCCTACCGAATCGAAAATCAATAAAGTCAAATCAAAAAGTATTTCCAATCACTATATTAACCACACCAACCATTTTTCAATGCGGCTTTTATTTGTGTTTGTCGGACTCGCAGGGATTGTACTCCTGTCGTTCTTTTTGTTTGGGTCTCAGCTTACCGACACGTTCACGCAAGACGGTTCGGTAGCGTGGCTGAGCAAGTACGGTAGCTGGGCGTGGATTACCGGTATCGGACTCCTGGCATCGGATCTTGTGTTGCCCCTGCCGGCGACGATCGTAATGTCGGCGTTGGGCTACCTGTACGGCACGATTGGTGGCGGGCTCATCAGCGCGGCCGGCTCGTTTGTGTCGGGCGCAGCCGGCTATTGGCTTTGTCGGTTTGCCGGAGAAAAAGCCGCTCTTCGAATTTTGGGACAGAAGGATTTTGATCGGGCCAAACGGATGTCGCAGAGCGTTGGCGGCTGGCTCGTAGTCCTTTCGCGATGGCTACCGATATTTCCGGAAGTCATTGCCTGCATCGCGGGTCTGACACGAATGCCTGCTGGATACTTTCACATCGCGCTCGCATGCGGCTCACTGCCGCTGGGCTTTACTTACGCCTGGATTGGACATACCGGCCAAACACATCCCTTGTTGGCCATCCTGTTCAGCGCGCTTCTTCCGCCGCTGATATGGTTTTTTGTTCACCGTGCCATTCGCCGGTGGCAAATTGCATCATGAGATTGAAAGTACTTTTGACAGCTCTCTCCGTGTCACTGACGGTTACTTGCATTGTAGCGCAGGTAGCACCCACGGGCAACGAGACGCGATCAGATCATCTTGTCGTGGAACCTCCTACGCTCGTCTGCGCGGGCTTTCAATGGATCATTGCGGGCGACAACAACAGAAATGCCTCCGTAGCTGTGTATTATCGGAAGCAGGGCGAACAGCAATGGCGCAATGGCCATCCCTTGCTTCGCATTGGCGGCGAACAGGTCTACGGTCATGAACAACGGTGGAACTACACGACGCCGCATAAGTTCGCGGGAAGCATCTTCGGACTCGAACCAGGAACACACTACGAATGCCGCTTCGTGCTTTCCGATCCTGACGGTGTTGTAGGTGACACAGTACAGCAAGTTACCATACGCACCAGGGAAGAACCTAAGCCGTACGAACATGGAAGAATATTTCATGTTTATCCTCTTGGTTACGAAGGACCAAAGGAATCGCCTGCGTTCACTGGTCTCAACGAAGCGTACTATGGCGGTGGCAACACGGGCGACTGGTGGGTGGTGCCTGAACCGCGCGTCATGCCGGGCGATATTATCCTTGTACACGCTGGCGTTTACAAGGGCGACCGTTTGAATTACGTCGATCCGCTGGGACTGAACTTTCATGGAGCGTATGTCCTGACACAAAAAGGAACACCTGACAAACCCATTACAATCAAAGCGGCCGGCGACGGTGAAGTAATCTTTGATGGGGACGGAGCATATCGTCTCTTTGACGTAATGGCGGCCGACTATCACATTTTTGAAGGACTCACGATCCGCAATACGGAGATAGCCTTTTATGCTGGACTAAAACGCGTGATGGGCTCTAGCGGACTCACCGTGAAGAATTGTCGCATTGAAGATGTCGGCATCGCGGTCATGACGCACAGTGCCGACTCGAAAGACTTTTACATCAGCGACAACGTCATGATCGGAAGGCATGATCCCGACACACTGATCGGATGGTACGGATTCGAGAACCCATCGCCATTGACATCATACTACGCAGTAAAGGTGTATGGGCAGGGTCATGTGATCAGCCACAATTCCATCGCCTACTTCCACGACGGAATATGCGTGGATACACATGGACTTCCGGAAGCGGGAAAGGAGTGTGTATCAATCGACATCTATCGCAATGACATATTCAATATGTCTGACGACTTCATCGAAGCTGATGGCGGCGTTCACAACATCCGCGTGTTTGAAAATCGGGGATTCAACTCCTATCACGCGGGGCTCAGCGCCCAGCCCATCTTCGGAGGTCCGGTATATTTCATTCGCAATGTGTGCTACAACATTCCCGGCACTGCGTTAAAGTATATGGTTCGACCAGCAGGAATATACACCTATCATAATACATTTATCGCTGAAGCGGCGATTACCATATTCTCCAATGGTCACTTCAGAAATAACCTTTTCATCGGGCCGTCGGACAACAGACACTCGCTCAGCGCAGCTACTTTGACGACGTATTCCACGTTGGACTACAACGGCTATAGAAAAAAGAACGGAAACCGAATGCCGTATCGTTGGCGCCGACCTGCAGATGAGCGCTCGAATCATACGGACGAGAAAAATCTCATAACGATCGAAGCTGCCACGTTGCGTGAGTTTTCAAAGAAGACGGGATTGGAGCAGCATGGCATCGAAGTAGATGCAGACATTTTTGAGAACGTGTCACTGCCGGATCCGAAGAGACCTGGCAAGGTTTATCCCGTTAAGGGCTACGACTTTCGTCTTCGGAGAGGTTCGGCCGCAGTGGACGCTGGCGTGGTGCTTCCCAACATTAACGACAATTATTCCGGCAAGGCGCCCGACCTTGGTGCATACGAATCGGGAGCCCCAATTCCGACCTATGGTCCACGCAGTCGACAGTAACTGCTAACCCTTCACAACACCATCATGAAAACCTCTGTACGTACGCTTGCGCTGCTTCTCCTGATGCCGCTGGCGTTATTGGCGCAACGTCCTATTGATAAGAACGCTACGCGCGAAACAAAGAACCTGTTTAACAACCTGATGAAGCTTTCCAAAGATCATACGCTCTTTGGCCACCAGCACGCCACGGAGTATGGTCGCGGTTGGGTTGGCGACGAAAACCGTTCAGACGTTAAATCCGTATGCGGCTCACATCCTGCGGTTATCGGCGTCGACATAATGGGTTTCTCTGGCCGGTCGGAAGAACAAGTCCAAAAGGCCAAAGAGCAGGTAGGGAAAACGGTTGTCGACACATACAACCGCGGCGGTGTAATCACAGTAGCATGGCATTTTTCAAACCCCGTATCGGGAGGAGGATTTTACTGGCGCGATTCAGTATCGCTACCCGCGGTGAAGTACATTATTCCGGGCGGCGAAGCGCATGAGAAGTACAAGGAAATTCTGCGTGGCATTGGTGAGTGGGCAAAATCGCTGCGCGGTGCCGATGGTGCTCAGGTGCCTATGATCTTCCGCCCTTACCACGAATTCGACGGAGGTTGGTTCTGGTGGGGTAAGCCACATTGCACGAGAGAAGAGTTTATCTCACTGTGGCGGTTTACTGTTTCTTATCTGCGCGACAGCCTCGGTGTGCACAACTTTCTGTATGCGTTTTCACCGGACAATCGCTTCAGGACCCGTGAGGAGTTTCTTGAGCGATATCCGGGTGACGAATGGGTCGACATGGTAGGCATGGATAATTACGGTGACTTAGGTCGTGACCGCCATGACATTGCCCTGGCAGCAATGAAACTAAAAATTGTATCGGACTACGCGCGGGAAGCAGGCAAGCTCGCTGCCTTTACGGAGACCGGCCTGGAGTCCATACCCGACACCAAGTGGTGGACGCAGACGCTGTTGAAGACCATGAAGACCGGCAACATGAGACTCTGTTACGTCCTGGTTTGGCGGAACGATTCGCGGAGTCCTACACACTACTATGCGCCACACCCGGGACATCCAAGTGTACCGGACTTCCTGGAATTCCATAGCGATCCTTACACGTTGTTTGAGAACGACCTGAAGGACATTTACGGAAAACGCAAACAAAAATAGACCGCGTTGCGATAATCCGTTCGCTTCCCAAGGGGATTCAGTATTGCTTTGATCAACAAAGCAAATCTGAATTCTACCATGAAAGCGTCTGCCACTTTTCTTGTGAAGGGACAATACGTCGTGTTCGCGGTAAGTGTCCTTTTCCTTTCATCATGTCATGTATACAAACCTCTCGGAGGCATCCAGGGTGTTCCCGCTGAAGAGCTCATGTACCGAATTGAACCCGGCAAACGATACGCTCTTGTGTTGCGGCAGGGACAAACCGTGTATATGGAGGTCGATGCTGTTAAGCATGACCATGTGACCGGCAAGGCACAGATAAGAAGTAATTCGAAGACAGTTCGGAAGGATAGCCACACCGTATATCGTGACGACATTCTCCAGGCTAAGGAAAGAAAATTGAGTTGGCCGCTTACTGCCCTGGATGTGGTAGCAGCAGTTGTGATCGCTGGCCTCATATTTTACGAGCCAGCACCGGGTTCCACCTTTTAAATATGAGTAAGCCGATCGCGCGCGAGGGGACGGTACATCGGTTGAGGTTGATGCTGTTATTCCCAAAATAGGACACAGTTTTTACGAGAAAAGTGGGCTTTACGGGCATTAAAACGCGAAAAAACCGCCAGTCTTTCTTCATGGAATTCTTACACGTCAATGAACGATTTTGCCAAAAATGAAAACGCGTAAATGAATTCAGAATGCAGTTATTGGATATCTGTATACGGGGAGAGAAAGCGGAATTTGACAATTGTTTACATCGCGGATGTAAGAAGGAAGTAATAATGACTTTTCATTTATTCACTTTACAATTCTCCCCTTTTTCGGCCATTGTATACGATATTAACCTTGCCCATATTTGCCAATCAAACTAAACAAAAGTCTACTATGAAGAAGATTTTTTTGACTGTTTCGTTGTGTGCACTTTTTGCTGCGGGCGCTATGGCCCAGGGCATGAAGGGCGGTATTAAAGCCGGATTGAACCTTTCTAACATCACCGGTGACGTAGAAGGAACCAGCATGCGTACGGCGTTCCATGTTGGTGGTTTCCTTAACTTTAGCTTTTCTGATGCCTTGTCCCTGCAGCCTGAATTGTTGTACAATTCTGTAGGTGCAAAGATGTCGGAGTTTTACGAGGAAGAAGAAGTAGAGGTAGAAGTAGAAGGTACTCAGGTTCTGAACTACCTGTCTATTCCTATCAACCTGATTTACTCGTTCGGCAACTTCAACGTGCAAGCTGGTCCTCAGGTCAGCTTCCTGATG
>DATCLO010000071.1:0-11393 GCA_036563875.1 Cyclobacteriaceae bacterium | reverse complement strand
AGTGGCTCCCGGCAGGTAATGCAGATTGATCCGGAGTTCCGGCTTTAGCTTCAGCACTCTGCCAAGCATATTTAGGTTACGGCGCTGTCGGTTGGTCAGCGAATCCGACAGGTAGTCAAAACTGATGGCCTTCAGATCATTCTCATCAGCATCAATGGCCTGGGCAAGCAACCGGTACGGTGATGTCGCGGCTTTTACGAGCAGGTTTTCAATAATTCCCCAGATGACCTTGCCGAGTTTGTATTCCGGATCGTTCAGGTCGCCTGTGACCGGGATTTCCATGTTGATGTTGCCATTAACATCCCTGAGAATGGCAACTGCAAGTCGGAGCGGAAGATTGTAAATGGGTTTTCTTCCTATTTTCTTGCCCACATCAATCCTCCTGATTTCAAGTTTATTTTTGCTATCGATGATGCGGTTGAGGACCTTCGTTTCACTGTTGTAGTAGATAAGGCCATCCTGGAATGGATGCGCAACATAGTAATTCGAGTAAGGTGTAAATGACGATATCCTCACGTCACGTATGCCATAAACGACCTCCATGTTTTCCAGGTTGTGAGGATCGAAACTCAGCGCGGCATCCATGATGCCCGTCTTGTTCACGCGCGATCGCGCGATAAAGTTGAGATTGGAGTTTTGAGAGTTCAATGCGCCAGAACTCAGCTGAAGGCTATCCAGCCGAAAATAAAATGGATCTTCGAGGGTGTAATCGTTGTACACAACGGTGCCGTTGCGGACTACCACGCTGTCCACTGAATAGTTTTGCATCACGTACTCCTCGATGATATCCTCAGCATAGGAGATCAGCAATCGGAACGGGTTGCTGTAATCGATCTCTGTTGTTACAGAATCTGATACAGATGTCGTCGTCGTGGTATCGCGAAGCAGCCGCGTGAAATTGTCCCCATCTGGATAAAGCTCGAACTTGACGAAGGGACCGTCCATCTCAAATGCGCCGAAATCATAAATAGCGCCGGCGGTGTTCAGGGAGTCCACAGCAATCGAAAGGGATGTAACACCGAGAAGTGTATCCTGCTCAGGATCGGCCAGACGAAAATCCCGGAGCACTTGCTCGCCGCTTAACCTCACTTCTGATGGCCTATTGAAATTTCCCGCTAATTTGAATTGCATTGAAAGCAGACCTTCCAGCACGCTGACGTCCATTACGTCGCGGACGTATGGAACGAACGGAGAGATTTGTACATCGGATAAAACGGACGTGAGATAATAGTCCAATGAATCCAGATTCAGATCAAACGTCAGATCCAATGCACCTCCCGATGCGAGTCCGGATTGCAACTCATAGTGGTGATTGGGATTATCCCAGGCTATGAGGGGACATGTTGCCGTCAAAGGTCTGAAAACCAACTCTGATCCGATAGACTTTTCGCGGTAGTGAATCGTAGCGCTGTCGATACGCAGGTTTTCCAAACGGTACCTCGCAGGCTCTTCCGGAGAAGGAGCTGTGACCGTATCTGCGCTCGTGAACCTTTCGATGAGATCGTCAAAGTTGAACGCATTGCCATACTGCTCAACATAAATTCGAGGTTTGTTCAGCGCTATTTCCGTAACGTCGTAATCTCCGCCAAAAAAATGTGTCCACTCCAGATTGGAGAAGGCGCTTGCAATGTGAAAGAAGGTGTCTGGTCTGGCATGTTCAAATACGGTGAGACCATCGATCGTTACTGAGCCCGTAAAGATATTGATGCCTATTCTGTCGACCTCAATCCTGCGGCCTGTCCATTCCTCATCGTAACGCTCGACAGTCCACTCCGCGATACGGCCCGCAAAGATGACAATGACGAGAACAATCGTGACAACCAGAATAAGTAGCCCGAGCAATATCCGTCTAACCCATTTCATACGTCTCTGGTTGATGATGGAATATATAAAAAACTTGCTTTTTCGGGGTTTGCGGTCTACATTAATTTCTTATCGTCCGCAAATTCATCAGATAGAAATGCTCCGAGCGCTTGCTGTTCTTCTCTGTTTAACTTCTTTCACATACCAGGGCATTAGCCAGAACGTATACTTGCTCTATGACGATTCTGTTCCACAGGCGGCCTATGGGTCCAGGATGCTGGAGCGGTCCCTCCGCGAGCAAAAGTACTCCGTTCTGGAAGACCATAAAGGGTATGATTTTCTCATCAACATCGCTGTTGATGAAGCCCTGGACGACGAGGCATTTGCCATTATTCCGGAAGGCAAGATCATAACGGTCAAGGGTGGCGATAAGCGCGGTATGATTTACGGTTGCCTGGCGCTTGCGGAGATGGTCCGCAGGGGTACGGCCTTACGGGACGTTGTTGCTCACAAGGAAAAGCCCCGGTACCCGCTTCGCGCAATTAAGCATAACACGCCCTGGTATACGTACCGACCGAGCTCAGCACTGGACCAGCACTATGAAACGGTTCGTGACATCCGGTACTGGGAAGCGTTCCTGGATATGATGGCAGAGAATCGCTTCAATTCGCTATCGTTGTGGAATCTTCATCCCTTCGTCTACATGATAAAGCCTAAAAATTTTCCTGAGGCCAGTCCGTTTGGCGACAAAGAGATGAAGGAATGGCAGGATCTGCACAAGGAAATCCTTCGCATGGCAGACGAGCGCGCCATTGATACCTATGTTATCCCCTTCAACATTTTTGTGAGCAAGGAGTTTTCAGACGCACATGGCGTCGCCAAGAGGAATTTCTATCCACATTACTACGTCGAGGGCGACACGTCTGAGCTTGTTAAACGATATACGCGCGAGTGTGTAACACAACTGCTGCAGGAATACCCGACGCTCACCGGAATCGGCTTGACATTGGGTGAAGGAATGGCAGGAATGACACCCCAGCAACGCGAAGACTGGATGTATTCAACATACATAGAAGGAATGCGCCTTGCCGGACGTAAGGTTAAGTTAGTGCACCGCATACCTTTCTCCAGCACAACGGAATCATTAGGGGCTACCAGCAGGGAATTGGAACAGCTCACACGCAGGGCAATCGAAAGAGAGGCCGAGCACGATTTTATTGAAGGACCTATTTGGGCGGACCTGAAATACAACTGGTCGCACGCGCACTCTACGCCAAAATTGATCAAAGTCCATGGCGGCGAAATGTTTGACACGTTCTATAATCCAGAGCCCACTGGCTATAAGATTACGTATACAGCGCGCAATGAAGACTTCTTTGCGCTGCGGTGGGGCGTACCCGATTTCATCCGTGCGCACATTGCGGAGAACAGTCAGGCCTACGTCGGCGGATATTTCATCGGATCCGAAACGTACATCCCGGCTAAGGATTATTTCACGGCGCTTGATGGAGAAGTCGACTGGACGTACGCCTTCCAACGGCAATGGTTGTTTTACAAGCTGTGGGGAAGGCTGCTGTACAATCCGCAAACCCCCGATGAGGTCTTTCAGGCAGAATTCGACAGGCTTTACGGCGCGGCAGGCAAAGATATGCTCCAGGCATTTGCCCTGGCTTCCTCAACGCAATTGCGACTTAATTCTCTTTACGATACGCGATGGGATCACACCCTCTATGGTGAAGGATTCCTGGCGCTGGTGGGCGACAAGACACAATACATTTCCGTCGATAACCTTATCAACCAGAAGACACTGGACCCTGATTACGTTTCCGTGAAGGATTATGTAGCCGCGACAGTTACTGGCAAGTCGTTCAAGTCCGGAGCCATTACGCCGCCAGTATTGATCGACATGCTGAGGAAGGACTGCTTCAAGGCACTCGAACTCGTTAAGAACAAAGACGTGAGCAAAAGCCTTTCGCTGCGGTATGAGGTGGCCGACGTGCGGGTTTGGGCGAATCTCGGATTGCATCTCGCATCAAAACTCGAGGGTGCTGTTTATTTGCAAATGTATCGGGTAAAAGGAGGAGAGGACGCAAAGAAGAAGGCTATAGAACACCTTCAGCGGGCTCTGAGGTATTGGGATGAAGTGGTTTCGATAACGCGACCGATATACAAGGACATGCCGCTAACGCATTATAACGGGAGTAGCCACGACAGAAACGATGATAACCTCTTCCATTGGGCACTTGTCAGGAAGGAAGTCCAAAATGATATCGACATCGCGAGAAAGGCAGTGAGACAATAGGGTTATGCCCTGATGTCGCCAAACCGCAGATAAAAGCTTGTGCCTTTGCCTTGCTGCGAACTTACCTTAATCGTCCCGCCGTGAAGGGTCACGATTTGCTTGGAAAGGGAAAGGCCGATGCCGGAGCCATCCTTTCTTGTTGAAAAGAATGGTACGAAGATTTCGTTGAGTTCTTTGTCAGGAATGCCCTTACCGTTGTCGGTAATTTCCATCACTACAGATCCCCCTGCCGTGTATGCCGATAACTGAATGAAAGGAGAGGGGCGGCCTTCTAATGCATACATGCTGTTGGTGATCAGGTTGATCAGTACCTGCTCTATGAGCGCGCGATCAAGAAGTACGTAGCCCAATCCCGGCTCTGTCTTGTATTCCAAAGCAATTCCTCTCTGCGTAAGGGAATCGGACATCAACCGCTCTACGGACGCGAACAACTCGCGCACCTCTACGCGCTCCGGTGTGGGCCTGGGAACGCGCGTGAGCTTCCGGTACGTGTCGACAAATTTCAGCAGGCCTTCGCTTCGCTTTTGTATGGTCTCCAGCGAAAAGCGAATATCAGCAACGGTATCTTCGCTGATGTTACCAGCCTGCCGCCGCGATCCGTCGGGCATACTCAGCAACCCCTGCATGGTTTCTGTTAGTGATGCGATCGGTGTCACGGAGTTCATGATCTCATGGGTTAGAATGCGAATGAGTTTGTGCCAGGCCTCGATCTCCTTTTGTTCTATTTCACTGTTGATGTCCTGGATCGTGATCAGGATACAGGGACGTTCCATGAGCTGAATAGTACGGACATCAAGCGCAACCATCCGCGTATAACGGCCATCTTTAAGTTCCGTTAACTTTCTACCATTTCCTCCAAGCTCTTCTACCGATCTCGTGAAATCGGGATTGAGCTGCTTCACGAGATGCCAGTTCCTCGTTCCCTGGATACCAAGAAGATTCTCTGCTGTGGGATTGAACAGCGTGATTTCATCATGGTCGGCGACAACCATAATTCCGATCTGGATCTGACTGACCAGCGTCTGCAACAAATGAAACTGTGCCTCTCGCTGGATCTTTACGGTCTTGTACGCCTTAATGACTTCATTCATGCTGTTTTCCAGTTCCTTGAATGAAGAACCAGTGAGTCCCTGCTGAAACGTGACTGAAAAATCCTGATGGCGAACCGCATTGAAAAGCCTTACCAACTCCTTGTTGGTGCGTCCCACAAACCGTATCATCTCCACAACCTGAAAAGCAATAACTCCTCCCAGGATAATGTGATTAAAAATCAAACGCTCATCCCCAAAAATAAACGCAAGCGTCATCGTACTCGCCACCAATAGCAAGACGCGAATGAGGATCAGGAGAGAGAAGCGGCGCATACGGGTGTGTTGATGTGTTGGTGTGTTAATGTGCTCGTGTGGGTTTGGACCAAATTTAACGCATGCGTTCCTGTTTGTGACGTTCTGCCTTGGATTTCAAGGTCTAAATCGGAGGGACGACATCAACACCTCAACACATTAACACATCATATTCCGTGCTTCCTCATCCTCCTGTACAACGCCGTCCTCGTCATGCCCAGCACGCGGGCGGTGAGGCTGACGTTGCCGTCGTTGGCTTCGAGGGATTGGAGGATGAATTGTTTTTCCATTTCATCCAGCGTCAATGGTTTGTCGGGTTTGGGTTTGGTGACGGGCGAGCCGATTAGCAGTTCTGCGGAGCGGATTACATCGCCTTCATTGAGTATTACGGCGCGTTCGATAGTATGCTGCAATTCCCTGATGTTGCCGGGCCAGTGGTATTTCAGCAGCCGGCTCATGACACCCTTGTCGATCTTCATACCGGGACGATTGTACTTCTTACCATATAAGCGAAGGAAGTGATCGGCAAGCAGCGGGATGTCCTCGCTGCGTTCCCGTAACGCCGGCATGCGAATCTCCACGGTATTGATTCGGTAGAGAAGATCCTGGCGGAACTTCTTTTCGACAACCATATCGTGGAGCGGCATGTTTGTCGCGCTGATGAGGCGGACGTCAATCGGGGTCAATTTATTCGATCCCACGCGTTGAACCGTTCGCTGCTGTAATACGGTAAGTAGTTTAGCCTGAAGCGGGAGGGAGAGATTGCCTATTTCGTCGAGAAAGATCGTGCCACCCGACGCAATTTCGAATCGACCGGGCTTATCCTGCTTTGCGTCCGTAAAAGCACCCTTGACGTGGCCAAAAAGTTCGCTTTCGAACAAGGTCTCCGTTATTGCGCCGATGTCGACACTGATGAAAACATTTTGGCTGCGATTAGACTTTCTATGCAGGGCCCGCGCCACGAGTTCTTTGCCCGTTCCGTTTTCGCCGAGGATGAGCACATCGGCGTCGGTGGCGGCAACGCGATCGATCATATCATGAATGCGCTGTATTGCAGGCGACTTTCCGATAAAGTCAGCGTAATTAACATCGATATCGTCGCGCAACGCTGCCTGCGTCACTTGCAGCTTCTCCACCTGCTTTTTTGACCGGCGCAGTTGAAGGGATGCCAAAATGGTCCCCAGCAACTTTTGATTCTTCCAGGGTTTCAGGATGAAATCCGTGGCCCCTTTCTTCATCGCCTTAACGGCCGTGTCGACTTCGCCGTACGCCGTGATGAGGATGACCACCGCCTGTGGGTCCAGCGTCAGGATCTGATCGAGCCAATAAAATCCTTCCTCTCCGTCGTTAACGCCTTTTCTGAAGTTCATGTCCAACAGGATCACATCATACTCCTGCTCCGCCAGCAGTTGAGGGATCCGTTCGGGATCGTTCTCGATCTTCACCGTGGCAAACTGCTGCTTCAGGAACATGCGGGCACTCTCCAGCACGTCCCGGTCGTCATCTATTATCAGTATCTTGGATTGATCCATCGGGGTTAAAGCTACCAATATGTATCGAAATCAAACATGGAAGTGTAATGCTTTTGATACACTTTGCACGCCAGGCGTAGGGCAAGGTGACTCTTAACTATTTGTAAACCAATGTGATATAGTCATGGCATGGCGTTTGGCTGGCTTTAGGCATCATGATTCGTAATTATCTCACCGTCGCGTTCCGAAATTTTCTGCGGAACAGGAGTTACAGCCTGATCAACATCCTCGGGCTGTCGATCGGGCTCACCGCGTGTATTATCATTTTTCTCCTCATCTCCTACGAGGTGAAATTTGACAAATTCCACGGCAAGTATGATCGCATCTATAGAGTAGCGCGGGACATAAAAAGTGCATCAGGTATGGAGTACGAAGGCGTGACGCCTTATCCATTTGCCGCCGCTTTTCGAAATGATTTCCCGGATATTCCGCTCGTAACGCAAATGCACTACCAGAGCGAAGGTTATGTGAAGATAGGTACGGAAAAGCATCAGATTGAAGGAGTCCTCTTTGCTGACACGGTGTTCTTTAAAGTATTCGACTTCGAAGTGGTTTCCGGCAACCCGGAAGTCGACCTTGGCGAGCCCAACAAAGTCTTCGTGACGGAATCCACGGCTGCAAACCTGGCCCTTAATGTCGGAGACCGGTTCAGGTTGTGGGAACGAGACAGCAAGCTCGACCTGGAAGTGGTGGGCATCGTCAAAGATCCCCCTGCATCGTCCCACATCCAGTTTACGATGATCGTTTCTCTGCCGACGTTTACAACTGAGTATTTTGGATGGCCTGTGACATCGTGGGGGCTAACATCCTCTGGATTTAGCTACGTTGTTCTTCCCGAGGAAGTATCACCTGAAAGCGTGAACGAGAGGTTCGCGGCATTTGTGGAGAAGTATTACAACAACGAAGAGGGAGACAGGCAGAGGTACTGGCTTCAACCCCTGGGAGATGTTCACTTCAACACACGATATGCCAGCACTCCTTCGAACACGGGTAATGTCGACACTACGCAGCTGGTGATCATGGCTGTGTTAGGCATCTTCATTCTGATTATCGCTTGCATCAACTACATAAACCTCGCTACGGCGCTGGCTGTTAGAAAATCCCGTGAAATCGGTATCAGGAAGACGCTCGGTGCCAAACGCAATCAGCTTGCAGCTTATTTTCTCAGCGAGACTTTTCTGCTCACGTTGGTTGCTGTCGTGATTTCGCTTGGCCTCGCCGAATGGTTGTTGCCCTGGTTGAGAAGCTTCGTTGAAAAGGACATCAATCTTGCGCTGTTTTCAAGCCCTGATCTTCTGATATTCCTGCTTGTCCTTATTGCGCTTGCGACGCTGTTCTCCGGTTTTTACCCGGCCGTGATCCTGTCTGGCTTTGAACCAGCCGCAGTCTTGAAGAACAAGATAACAGCGCAGGGTGGAGGTTCATTTGTGCGCAGGGTGCTGGTCGTGCTTCAGTTCTTCATCGCGCAAGTGATGATCATCGGCACGCTGGTAATTTCCGACCAAATGGATTACTTCGCCACCAGGCCGTTGGGCTTCAGCCGCGAATCTGTGATAAACGTTCCGTTGCCCACTAACGACAAGCACCTGCTTGATCAGCTCAGAACTCGCCTGCAGTCCAACAGCAATATCCGAAATGTCTCCTTTGCAGTAGGCGCACCAACATCCGGAAGCAATATCGGTACCGGCTACTACTTGCCTGAGGAAGGACCTTCGTCCTCGCGCCGGGTAGGCATCAAGACGGTCGACTATCACTACCTGGATACCTATCAACTTAAACTCAAAGCCGGGCGATGGTTTTATGAATCAGAAGGCGACCGCGCTGCCGATACAACGCTCGCCCAGAATGACCGCTACGTATTCGTCGTGAATGAGGCCGCTGTACGCGCCCTGGGATATGCCAGTCCCGAAGAAATTCTGAACAAGCACATAACCGTCGGTCTGAACGAGATCACGGCGCCAGTCGTCGGCGTTGTCCAGGACTTTCACACTTCTTCCCTTCACGAACCGATACTTCCGGTTGTATTGATGAACTACCCTTCGCTCTACTTTAACACCGGTATTTCTGTCCATACAGGAAATCTTCAGGAAACGATCGACTTCATTCAGAAGACATGGTCGGATATCTACCCGGAACACTATTTCGAATACGAGTTTCTGGACGACCATATTGCCAAATTGTATCGTCAGGAAGACAGGCAGCTCGTCCTGTTCCGGATATTTGCGGGCGTTTCAATTTTCATCGGCTGCCTCGGACTGCTAGGTCTCGTTTCGTTCATGGCTAACCAAAAGATGAAAGAGGTTGGGGTACGCAAAGTGTTCGGGGCTACAGTTTCCGCAATTGTGCTCCTGTTCTCCAGGGAATTTGTTCGACTCGTGGTGATTTCCTTCCTGATGGCTGCGCCGCTGGCATGGTTTCTTATGAATAAATGGTTGGAGAACTTCGAGTATCACGTCGACATACACTGGTCGGTGTTTGTAATCGGACTGATAACAACGCTTGTTATTGCGTTGCTCACCGTCAGCTATCGCTCTGTGAAAGCAGGTCTTGCCAATCCGGTTGATACTTTAAGAATTGAATGACTATGATCCGGAATTACATTACCATCGCCATACGAAATATCTTTCGCAGCCTGGGCCTTACTGTGATCAATGTTGCGGGCCTGGCTTTGGCCATCACCTGTAGCATCGTGCTCTTTCTGCTCATCACCTTCTTTACCAGCTTTGACAACTTTCACCCTGATGGTGACAGAATCTATCGGGTTGTAACAACGATGGACTGGGGTCGGGCCGAATACGATCATACTCCAGGCGTGCCCGGTCCCTTCCCCGAAGCGCTGAAGAGTGAAGTCACAGGCATTGAATCCGTGTTGTTTATTTCCGGCAGATGGCGCGCACTGGTAAGTGTGGAGGAAGGTGGAGAGCGGCGGATGTTTGAAGAGCAGGGAAGTATCGGGTATACCGACTCCACTTACTTCGATTTTTTCAGACGCGAATTGGTGTTGGGTGAAGCTTCGCTTGCCAAACCTAACCAGGCCGTAATCTCTGAGAAATGGGCGGAGAAGTACTTCGGTGACAAGGACCCGATTGGAAAGATTATTCGCGTCGACAATGCGCAGGACTTCGAGATCATAGGCGTGATGGAAGACTATCCGCCGAACACCAGTTTCCCATTCGAACTTTTGATGTCCTACGAAACAATACGGCAGGAAAAGATCGATGCGGGATGGCATAACGTCTGGAGTGATGATCAATGCTACATCAAGCTTCAGTCGAGTGCAGACCGGGAAGGTGTTGAAGCGCAGTTGGCTGACCTTTCAAGAAAATACGTCAATGAGGAAGAGGCGAGTCATATGAAACGATGGTTACAGCCTCTGAAAGACATTAACCACGATACAAGGTTATCCAACTACAGGCAACGCACGGCACCGCGGGAGTCGATCTGGGCGATGGGTGCCATTATGGTCTTCCTCCTGATTACAGGATGCATCAATTTCGTAAACCTTTCTACTGCCGTTGCCGTGCGCCGCTCGAAGGAAGTGGGAATACGCAAGGTACTAGGAGGCCAGCGTGCCCAGTTGATCTTTCAGTACCTGAGCGAAACGGCCGTGGTTACCCTCATAGCGGTCATATTCTCGGTGGGTCTTGCGGAGCTTGCCCTGATGAAGCTCAATTCCTTCCAGAAGCTTGAGTTGCACATAGATTTGACGTCGCCCGTGTTTTGGGGATTTATAATCGCGATCTGGCTAATAGTCAGTGTCGTCTCCGGATTGTATCCTGCCTTCCTTATGTCAGGGTTTAGTCCTGCGGTAGCACTAAGAAACAAGCTAACGAATCGCGGTTCAGGTGGATTCGTGCTGCGCAGAGGGCTAGTGGTCTTCCAGTTTGTAATCTCTCAATTCCTTGTCATTGGAACGATCGTTCTGCTTTCGCAAATGGACTATTTCAATAGCAAGGATCTTGGCTTTTCCAAGGAGGCGGTAGTTCTGGTTCGACTTCCTCAGTCTGATAATGTCACAGCTAAGGCAGCTGTGCGCGCTGCTGTGCGCGACTTGCCCGGTGTGGAAAGCGTGAGTTTGTGCAATACCCCACCGTCAAGCGGATCAGTTAGTGTTACTGATTATCGAATGGACGGCATCGAGCGTACAGACAATGTCGCCCATGTTAAGATAGTGGACTGGGCGTATCTTGATTTGTTCGACATAGAGCTGGTCGCCGGCAGACCTTTTGACGACGTCGACACAGCAAATGCCTGGATCGTGAACGAGACACTGGTGAAGTGGGTGGGCCTGGAACCAGAGGAAATACTTGGACGAAACCTCACGATGTGGGAACGAACGCTTCCCGTGATCGGAGTGGTTCGCGATTTTCATACTGTGTCACTGGCGCGGACTATTGAGCCGACGGTTTTGAT
>DATCLO010000070.1:0-54094 GCA_036563875.1 Cyclobacteriaceae bacterium | reverse complement strand
TTCTTTTTGAATTCGTCGTACAATCGCTGCGCTTCCGCAAGCGATGTCTCGAGGTTCTCGTTAAGGAGAACAACGTCGAACTGATCCTTAAACGTAGTTTCAAACTTTGCCTTAAACAGCCGACGCGAAAGGCTTTCTTCTGTTTCGGTGCCGCGTTCGTTGAGACGCTCCCTGAGCACATCGAGGGATGGGACGCTGACGAACACGGCCAGGGCGCGGTCGCCAAAGTAGCGCTTAAGGTTTAGTCCACCTTTGACATCCACGTCAAAGACGACGTTCTTCCCTTCTTTCCAAATGCGATCGATCTCCGACTTCAGCGTGCCGTAAAAGTTACCTGCGTAGACTTCTTCCCATTCCACAAATTCATCGTTGTCGATTTTTTGTTTGAATTGTTCTGGGGTGAGGAAGTAATAGTCCTTTCCATCCACTTCAGTTCTGCCGCGTTTGTCGCGCGTTGAAGCAGAAATGGAAAATCCGAGATCCGGATTATTCGCCAGCAGGTGTTTTACTATAGTCGTTTTGCCGGAACCGGAAGGAGCCGAAAAAATAATCGCCTTTCCTGCCATCAGCGGACTGTGCCGATCATCCGTTTGATGTTCTCGATAAGCTCAGCGGGAGCTTCGTGATTGCCGCACTTGGACTTTAGTAGATCCCGAATTGCCATTTCGAGATGGTAAGTCCGGTAGCATGGCATGCAGGTCTCGAGGTGTTTGTCGATGAAATTTTTTTTCTCCTCTTCCGTAGCTTCTCCGTCGAGGATGAGGCGAAGCATTTCTAAACAATTGCCTTTTGCAGCGCGCATCTGCTGGCTTTGTTCTGGATGACTCATAGGTGGTCAGGCGTTTTTATAACCCATTTTCTTTGCGTACTCACTAAGCTTTTCCTTAAGCAGGTTCCTGGCGCGGTGCAATCTGCTGCGCACTGTGCCAATTGGAATGTCGAGGATCTTGGCCATTTCATCATACTTGAATCCTTCCAGGTCACACAAAATGATGACAGTTCTGAAATCGACGTCAAGCGAATTCAAGGCGTTCGAAATCTCATCCCCGATCATGTCCTGCAATGTTTCAACACGCAAATCGGGAGTGATCTGACGATCAACGTCTTCGGAATTGTAATAGTTCTCGACCTCCTGATAATCTACCTTGGAGGGTTCCTTACTGCGCTTCCGGTAGTCGTTGATGAAGCTATTTTTCAGAATTCGAAACAGCCATGCCTTGGCATTAGTTCCTTGCTGAAATGAATCAATAAACCGAAACGCTTTCAGGTAAGTATCCTGAAGCAGGTCTTTCGCATCATCTTCGTCCAGAGTAAGCCGGTAAGCAAAGTTGTACATTGAATTAATGTGCGGCATGAACTCATCTTCGAAGATGCGGGCCCTCTCGCTATCGGTATACTGCTGCTTCGCCGTCTCTTCCATAAGTTGCAAAAATAGGTAAAAAAACCGTTGTAATTCTCTCAAAAACAGTGCCCCATACGAAAAACAAGGGGGCAGACTTCATTCTGCCCCCTGAAGCTTATTTTTTCGCCATAAGGCCGAATGATCGGGCCATATCAATGAATCCGGCCCGGTATCGCTTTTCGTCCTCACCCCGGGCACCCTCCGCCAGGGCAAGAACATCCTCATAATCAAAGTCCCCCACAAACTCCGACTCGCGCAACAGCATACCAAACGACGCTACAGCTGCAGACCACCGGAAATTGTCGGACGTCCTCGTCAAAGGTGTGTCACCATCCCTGAGTCCGTGAACGATCAGCTTGCTGGGACCACCGTCAGGGTCTTTGTAACGAAACTTGATGGTCATCAATTCAGGCGAACGTTTGGCCTCGGGAGTTATCTCCACCTTCTGATATTTCAGATCATCAACGGGTGAAAACTTGCTGTCCGATCCTGCCGGTATGATTTCATACAATGCAGTTACGGTGTGTCCGGAACCCAGTTCGCCTGCGTCTTTCTTGTCGTCATTAAAGTCTTCGTCGCGCAGCAACCTGTTTTCGTATCCAATCAGGCGATACGCCTTGACCTTTGCCGGATTGAATTCAACCTGCAGTTTCACATCCTTCGCGATGGTAAACAACGTGCCGCCAAACTCACTCACCAACACCTTCTGCGCTTCCTGAATATTGTCAATGTAAGCGTAGTTGCCGTTTCCTTTGTCGGCGAGGATCTCCATTTTCGAATCTTTGTAATTGCCCATTCCAAATCCCAGCACGGACAGATAGACGCCTTCCTCACGTTTTTCTTCTACGAGACGTTCCATGGCAGCGTTGCTGGATTCACCGACATTAAAGTCACCATCAGTTGCCAGGATGATCCGGTTATTGCCGCCTTTCTTGAAATTCTCCTTTGCAATGCGGTAAGCAAGTCGAAGGCCTTCACCACCCGCGGTAGAACCGCCGGCTTCCAGTCGTTCAAGCGCGTCAAGTATCGTGCGCTTGTCGCTGCCGGGCGTCGAGTTGAGGACCACTCCAGCGGCACCCGCGTACACGACGATCGCTACGCGGTCCTTTTCGCGCAACTGATTCGTAAGCAGTTTGAACGACGCCTTGAGCAAAGGAAGTTTGTTGGGTGCATTCATTGAACCTGACACATCGAGGAGGAAGACCAGATTTGATGGCGGAAGATTTTCCGTGGGAATACGTTTACCCTGAAGACCAATATGCACCAGCTTATGTTCCTCATTCCATGGTGCGCGTGATATCTCCGTGATAATCTCGAATGGATGTTCGCCGGACGGTTGAGGATAATCGTACTCGAAATAGTTGATCAACTCTTCAATCCGAACCGCGTCCTTCGGAGGTCGCTGACCGTTGTTGATAAAGCGTCTGATGTTGCTGTAAGATGCAGCATCAACATCGATTGAAAAAGTTGATAACGGTTTACGAAGTGCACTGTGAAAAATGTTTTCCGAAATTCCATCATACTCCTCAGTGTTCCATACCTCCTGTCGATCCATGCGGAATGTCGAACTTCCACTCAAAGTAGCAGCCCCTCTGATCCTTATTGGCGTGCTAGCCACCTTGTGCTGAATCTCGGGAGCGATTTCACTTTCAATAATGTCAGGTTTAATGATGCTGGGCATCATCGTTACGTTTATTACGTCGCTTGTGCCAATAGTCACTTCGCGCGTCATGTACCCAACAAAGCTGAAGACGAGCTTCCCTCCATCTCGCGGTACAACGATCCGATATGCTCCGGCAGCATCGCTGTTCACGCGGTTAGCAGTTCCCTTGAGCACTACATCGACACCCGGTAGCGGATTTCCGGTCGACACATCGGTAATGACTCCGGTTATCGTGCGTTGCGGAGCACTATTGAATGATGCCAGCACCAGGGCAAACATCACCATCACAACAATCTTTGATTTCATACTTCTGAAGATTTGGTTGCCGATGAGATGCAGCAACCTGGGCATTTCCATAAAAAATTCTCCGATAGCCCTTTCCGGCATCCGAAAACCGCGGCAATACCTGTATTTTCTTAATTTTCGGAGATGCTATCCTCCCGATCACATGATGAAATGCCGGATCTCGAACTGGTTCGGCTTTACAAGCAATCAGGGGATATGAACGTGCTCGGTGTTCTGTTCAGCAGGTATATGAACCTCGTTTATGGGGTGTGCCTGAAGTACCTCAAGGACCGGAACGAAAGCAAGGACGCCGTAATGCAGGTGTTCGAGAAACTTACCCAGACGCTACGTACGCATGAGGTGACGTGGTTTAAGAGCTGGCTTTACACCACCACACGAAATCATTGTCTAATGCAACTCAGAGCGAAAAAAGGGCCGAATGTCGAAATAACGGAGACGCTCGTTATGGAATCGGCACTGCGTGAGCATCCAGAGGATGGACAGGAACTGGAGGAGAATCTTGCTAAATTGGAAAAATGCCTGGAGCGACTGAATGAGGAACAACAGCAATGTGTCCGGCTGTTTTTCCTCCAGCAGAAATCCTATCGGCAGATCAGCGATGTCACGGGATTCGATTTCAACCAGGTGAAAAGTCACATTCAAAACGGCAAGCGGAATCTGAAAAACTGCCTCGAACGAAATGGCTGACTACAGGGACGATATTGAACGGTATTTGCGCGGCAAAATGACGCCGGCGGAAATGCACGCCCTGGAAAAGAAGGCGCTGGACGACCCTTTCCTTGCCGATGCGCTGGAAGGAGCTTCGGGCATTTCGCCCGATGAATTTTCTGCTGACATAAACGATCTTAAAGCAAGAGTCCTTCGGAAAACGCAAAGATCCGGCCCTATACGCTGGTATTACCAGGCTGCTGCCGCTGTGCTGCTCGTTGGCGTCTCTGCCGTAATGATATTTTACCTCTCCGGGCGCGAGGGGACAGCCGATTCAATTGCGCTGAATGCCCAACGCGAGGCAGCGCCGGAAGTTTTCCAGAGTACTGATTCAATACACTCCTCCGAGCCCAGTGAAGACGTGGCCGGTCAGGCGGACGCCGAAGGAGCCGCTCCGCAAGACTTTCGTGAAGAGCTTCCCGTCACACCCAGGCAAAGTGCAGACAGTGATGCTGCGAAGAAGATCGAAGACGAGCAGGTTGAAGAGACCACCGAGCCGGATTTGGCACTCGACATCAAGATCGTTCCAGAGCTAGCGGAGGCGCCGGACGAACCACCCCTGGCCGAGGAACAAAAGGCCGCAGCTGCCAAAGTTCAGAGTGAACCTCCACAGGTGGCAACGCGCTCATCTCTCCAGCGCGGTGCTGAAGCAGATAGCCATACCGTTGAAGGAAGGATCCTTAGAGGTCGTGTACTCGATGGCGAAGACGGTCTGCCCGTTCCCGGTGTAAACGTCCTCGTGAAAGGTACGGCAACGGGCGCTGTTACCGACATCGACGGATATTACCAAATCACGGTACCGGAAACAGCCCAGACCCTTGTCTTCTCTTACATTGGTTTTGCCACCCTTGAGACCCCAGTGCCGCAAAGCTCTTCCGACTCCCTTGATGTGACATTGTCACCTGATTTCGCGTCGCTGAGCGAAGTGGTTGTAACGGGTTATGGTGGAGATGATCCCCGCGGCTTCGAAGAAATAAAATGGGAGCCAGCGGAACCGGAAGGCGGTAAAAGAGCCTTCCGACGCTACCTCGAAACGAATCTTCGCTATCCAAAGCCAGCCCTTGAAAACGGCATCGAAGGACGGGTCACCGTACAGTTTACCATTGAGCCCACTGGTGACCTCACTGATTTTCGCGTGGTCCGCAGCCTGGGATACGGATGCGATGAAGAGGTCATTCGCCTCATCCGTGAAGGCCCCCGCTGGAAGCCGACAAAGCGCAATGATCAACCGGTAAAAGGAAAGGCGAGGGTAAAGCTGAAGTTTGATTTGCCAGAGCAGAGGAAGTAGATATAGAGGCAGAGGCAGGGTTGCACTATCTGGCAACAAGTAGCCGTATGGTTGTTCGGCGTTTTCCAGAGTGCAATACTATGTGATACATCCCGTTGGCGAGATTGTGCACCGGTATAGTGATCGCGTTTTGTCCGGCCCCGAACGAATGGTACGAACGCGCAAGCTCCCTCGACAACATATCCACAATTGAAATTGCTACGGGCCCAAATTCTGGCGGCACATTTACTTCCACGCTTTGCACGTTGTAAGTAACCGGATTTGGGATGGCTGCAATCATACTATAGCGGTCGTCGTCCACACCTACGATATTAATAACATCCAGCGTTATTCCTGTTCCTTCGGCCGATCCCCAGTCATTGCTTACCACAACCTTGTATGTCCCCGCATCTTCGAGTTCGACATTGTCAAGCACGAGCACGGATTCCATTGCATCTGCAATAAGAACATCGTCCTTGTACCAGGCATATTGCAGAGGCGGCGTTCCGAGAGCGCGCACCTCAAACGTGGCTGTCTCGCCTTCGGTAAGGGTTACTGGCTCTGCATCGTGCGTGATGAAAGGTGGTGTTGGCTCTCCGTAAACAATCTTATACAGGGCTCCGTCGGGGCGACTCAGGTAGTAAAGATTCCCATCGGGGCCCGTGGTTAGCGCCAGACAGAAAGTACCAAGGTTAGTAGCAAACGGCAGCGCCTGAGGCGTCTCCTGATCGGGATCCATGTAGTTGATCCACCCGTTGCAATAATCCTGGTAGAAATATTTTCCGTAGTACTCCCCCGGGTAATCTGTGGTTGTCGGACTAAAGAACGTTCCTCCAGTGATCGCGCATCCTTTGCCGTTGCCGCTTCCATGGCTGTATACGAGCACCGGCGCTGAAGTACCCGATGCGGCAGGCATGCCCTCTTCATCAGGCCATCCAAAGTTTTGTCCGCCTTCAGTAGCGTCATTTATTTCCTCCCACGTATTCTGGCCTACATCATTTACCATAATTCGTCCGCTCTCCCGATGAATTGCAAAGGTGTAGGGATTGCGAAGGCCATACGCCCAAACGCGTTGCTGCTGTTCGCTGCCATCGGTAAACGGATTGCCTTCCGGCACACTGCCATCGCTGTTTATTCGCAAAAATTTACCGTGATAAGTGTCCAGATTTTGAGCATTGTTTGGAGTTGCGTTTTCGCCGATGGCCACATACAGCTTGCCATCCAACCCAAAGTGCATAGCTCCACCGTTGTGATTTGTCGCGGTCGACAGGTTGTCAAGGCGCAGTACAAGGATTTCGCTGTCTTCAGCGGCTACATCACCATCAGCGGTGAAGCGGCTGATGCGATTGTGTCGTGGTGCTGTCGGCACCGTATAGTAGACATACACGTAACCGTTGGTCTCGAAATCGGGGTCGATCGCGATTCCCAGTAATCCACGCTCGCCACTTGAATGCACATTAACCGTCAGGAAAGGGTCAGGGAGCAGCGTACCGTCCTTAATCACCCGGACTGCTCCGGTTTGTTCACACACAAGAATGCGACCATCAGGAAGGAACGCCATCGCGGTGGGCGAGGCCAAATTATCAGCGACTAATACACGACTAAAACCATCAGGAAAATTCTGCGCCTGAGCACAAAAACCGCAAAAGAGGAGCCATATTCCCCCTACAATTCGACACAATGGCACCCAACCAGACATGCTTTTTCCTAAATCTATACCAGAATTTACGACAAAAAGATGGTTGCACAATGCGGGTAGCCGGAGGGGTACACTGGAACCTCGGAGACGCACGGCCGTGCGTCTCTACAAAGCGACACCAAGCAACAACGATTACCGAATTTTTATCAGCGACACCGATTACTGATCCCACTACCCATACTTAAGACGGGAAGACCTACAGGCGTGCGAATGTGGGATGTACTGGGTTCGAACCAGTGACCTCTTGCCTGTCAAGCAAGCGCTCTGAACCAGCTGAGCTAACACCCCGGTGAGCAGTGTGAGTTTACCCGTGACCCCGGAGAGACTCGAACTCTCGACCCGCTGATTAAGAGTCAGCTGCTCTACCAACTGAGCTACGGAGTCAAAAATCACCGGGCAGTTCGACCGGCGGACGGCAAAAGTAAGCAATCAAACCTTTTTTATACAGAAGTTTTTCGCTTTTTCGTGTTTTCCAAGCAGCAAAAAACACCATGCACACTGCAGACTATTGGATAGAACACCTGGGCCTGAAACCGCACCCGGAGGGCGGATTTTACAGGGAAACATACCGGGCAAAGGAAGACATTCCCGCTGAAGGTCTCCCGCTGCGCTATCGCGCATCGAGGAGTTTTTCTACCGCCATTTTCTTTCTCCTCCGATCGTCGGACCGCTCCCTCTTTCACCGGATCAAGTCCGATGAAATCTGGCATTTTTACTACGGCGGACGCCTCGCCTTGTACCAGCTCTCCGAGCCGTCGTCCGACGTGATATACCTCGGATCCCATCCCGACAAAGGCGAACGTCTGCAAGCGGTTGTACCTGCAGGTACCTGGTTTGGTGCAAAGGTGGTTGACCCTGATTCTTATTGTCTGTGCGGATGTACGGTAGCCCCGGGATTTGACTTTGGGGATTTTGAAACGGCCCGCCGCAGCGAGCTTCTCAACGCGTACCCTTCACAAGCCGAGATTATCGAGCTGTTGACGTTGCCGGACGTTTCTCTATGACGGCCTCCCGGTAGATGCGCTTCAGTACCCGAAATTTGCCGTCGATAGTCGGCGTTTCCATACCGAGGATTCGCGCCACCAGAGGATAGACGTGAATATTCCGAAAGGGAGGCAGGACCACACCAGGCCGGATGTTTGGTCCGCACGCATAAAAAATTCCCATCATATCGGGCTCCAAATCGGGATCATAGCCGTGTACGCCAAACTTCTCTGCATAAGGTCGTCTCGACATGTATTCTTTCCGATCACCATCGCGGAAGTAATGCCCGGGATGCGCCACGAGCAGAAGATCACCCGAACGCTTATGCGAGAAGTTCCAGCGCCGGGGAAAGTCCGCGGGCATCACCACATCAAAGTTTGACGCCTTTGTCTTGAGAACAGTGGCGAGAGAATCCCTTTGTGCCGCATCACGAAGATAAAAGTGCACCTGCGACCCCGCGTTGACCGCAACAACAGAACGATTGCTCTGATTCAATATCTCATCAAGGAAAATAAATGTCTCGTTCCTAAATTCAAGTTCCTTCAGCCCATGGTCCGACACGAGGATGATATTGACCGGCAGCCCCGACTTGTCGACACCACTTACCAGCTTTCCCAACACTTCATCAACATCGCGTAGGGCCTGTGCTACTTGCGGACTGTTTGGACCGTATAGGTGAGCCTCATGATCCGGTGAAGAAAAGTATAGCGTAATAAATCGCGGCCGCTCCTTCTCCGGAAGTTGCAGCCACGCAAGCACCTGGTCGACGCGGTCGCTAAAGGGCACCTCCTCATCGTAGGGCAGATAGTAGTCCGGATGTTCGCCCGCGTCCGGAATTTCAGATCCGATCCAAAAGTAGGACGCCGTTCTGATGTTATGCTGACGTGCAAGCTTCCACAAGGGTGTACCGCCATAGTAATACGGATCGCGAAGTCTCGCGACGATGTCCATGGAGTAATGTTCCTTGCGATCCGGATCGTAGAATTCGTTATTCACCAATCCGTGATTTCCCGGATAGAGCCCGGTCACCAGTGAGTAATGGTTCGGGAAGGTCTTCGAAGGAAACGACGGAAGTAAACCCTCGGCCCGGCTGCCTCTTTCCAGGAAAGCCCGGAAGTTGGGAAGGTCATATCGGGCAACGTAGTCGTGCCGAAAGCCGTCGAACGAAACGAGGATTACGTATGGCGTATCCTGGGCGTTCAGGCGGGCAGTCAACACGCAGAACAGCCCCAATACCCAAATAAGTCTCTTCATAAATGCCTAAGCACCGAGGGTCAAAATTTGCTACATTATACGATCGGTACGTAAAAGGTTGGGCAAACAACAAAGAATATTTGTTGGTACCGATTGATATCGCCAAAAAATCGATTTCGTCCCCGGGGGAAAAATCCCATCAAAAGCCGGTTACTCAACGACGAACAATCGTACGTCCGGAATGTATAAGTTGAAGAATCCTCTCCCCCCTTCAACATTCGTAGGGTAGTTCACCGGTTCACTCACGAACTCGACAAACCCCATCCGGTTGTCCAGGCGGAGCTTAATGAAATCGTAATAGTCCTCCTGAATGTTGGATAGGAAAACAGCCACCGTATCACCGGCAGCATAATCCCGCGGGGTAGCGTGTAGTGTATCCGTTATGACCATCCCATCATATCCGGAGTCATCGATCACGCGGGTGTACACCCGTGGATTCAGAAGTTGCTCCGGAATCTCATTCTGAAGTCTCAGTCGCTGCACATTGATCATGTAGAAGTTGCGCTCCAATGGATCCTTGATGGAATAAGACACCTGCACCAGCGTGTCGTCATAGCCATTGAAATAACGCCTCAACGAAAGCGATTCGAATTCGACTCTGGGCGTTACCGTTGTCGTTGCCTGCACAGTGCCCATCGAGGGGCTGATCACGCGCAGCGTGTAAACGTCACCGGCATTGAACGTCAATTCCAAACCGCCATATGCGCCTGCACCCAGAAGCTGAAGCGTGTCGCTCGATGTAGGTCCGTCGAGAATTACAGTCGCGTCGTTGACGGCGATTGCATTAATCAATTCAAACGGATTACTGTCATCGCTTGCTTCCAGCGCGCCAAAAGTTTTAGTGAGAAAGACTACAAGAGACTCGTCTGGAATGATCTGTGTGTTAACCACGATTTCAGGCTTGAGCGGGGGAATGTTCCGAACTTCGAGCGGATCTGGCAGGCAAGACCACCCCATCAGAACAGTCAAAGTCGCAACGACATAACCGCGAACCTTCGTTTTCCCTCTCCCTCTCATAACTAGCGACTAAAAGCTGAAACCATAACTCACAAAAGGTATAAGCCCAAACACTCCAGGCTGCTGGTAGCTGAGTGACCCGTCCGTCTCATCCTCCACAATGTCGATGCCGACGGGATTAGCCCTGTTGTACGCATTGTACACCCCGGCAAAAATCTGCCACTGGTAACGCTTGCCCGGTATGCTCTTGTATCGCAGGCCCAGGTCAAGACGATGCGTATCCGCAAGTCGAACCCCGTTGATGTCAGAATAAACCGGAATCAGATCAAGACCTGTCAGTGTAGGAGCAAACACTACGTACTGACCAATCACCGGTGTAAACCGCGCACCTGATATGTATTCCCACACCAGCGACAAAGCCCAACGATTGTTCAGCGCATACTGCCCTACAATCGCTCCGTTGTGTCGTCTGTCATAACGCGAGTAAAACCACTTGCCGCCGTTGATGCGATCAAACTGACGTGTCGACCATGAAAGTGTATAGCTGATCCAGCCGGTAAGCCTCCCGGCTTCTTTCTTTACGAGCAGCTCCATCCCATAGGCGTTACCTTTACCCTGTACCAGTCTTGAAGCGAAGTCGGTGTTAAAGAATAGATTCGTTCCCTCTTCATAACCGATCAGGTTGCCCATTCGCTTGTAGTATGTCTCCAGACTGATGTAGAGATGGTGCGGAACAACACGCTTCTGCCATGCCGCTGTAATTTGATGTGACGTTTGTGGTGAAATGTTGTCGGTGACAGGATACCAAATATCAGTTGGGGTGCTTGCGGCCGAGCTGGAGACCCGGTGCATATACTGCACCATGCGCGAATAGCTAAGCTTTACATTGGCATCTTCATCCAGTTCATAACGCAACGACAATCGCGGCTCGGCATAACTGTACTCAGCGTTTTCGACGACCGCTATTGAACCGCGAATGCCCGCGTTGACACGCAGCCTGTCAGCCAGAGACCATTCGTGCTGAGCGTGGAGGGCAAACTGGTTGGCATACCGGGGACCCGACTGGCTGCTCTCGAGAAACTCTGCAACCCAACCGGCGGTATTCACGACAACAGGACTCACACTGTGACGAATCCACTCGGCACCGATACGCATACGCGAGTCGCCCCAAAGCGAATCCCGCGTGACGATTGCCTTCACACCGTAATCCTCAATTCGCGAGTTGGCGAACAATGCATTCTCTTCGAAAAAATTTTCAACGCGATAACGGTAGGCAGTTCGCATGGCAAGCAGCTCCGTCGACCATCCGTTGTACAGCTCCCGTTTCCACGAAAGAGACTGACTGTCGTTGCCGGAAGCAAAGCGTGTTGTTATGCCATCGCCATCGTTGTCGCGATCGCGGAAGTAGCCGAGAAAGTCATCACCTGCATTGTAACTGATTGTAATTTCATCCTGCGAAGCAGGCTTGAACGTGATCTTGCCGTTTATGTCGGAAAAGTAGTATGGCAATTCTTCTCCGACCAGTTTCATCAGCTGATCTACATAGGTACGCCGGCCTGCGACCCAGAAGCCTACTTTATTATCCATTAAAGGCACTTCGGCAAACAATCGCGTCGCGATCGTTCCCACGTTGCCAGTAACTCTCGTTTTTTCCGGTATTGCGGAGCGTGTCTGGATGTCAAGCACGGAAGAAAGTCTCCCTCCATAGTCTGCCGGAAAACCTCCGTTGACCGATTCGACTTTTGCGATAATGTCAGGATTGAAAACGGAAAGGAAACCGAACAGGTGGCTCGTGTTGTACACTGGAACCTGGTCGAGCAATACGAGATTTTGATCAGCCGCGCCGCCACGAACAAACAGATCTGTGGTTCCCTCGATACCCTGTATTGTTCCAGGCAAAAGCTGAATGGCCTTGATCAGGTCAGCTTCGCCTCCGAGCACGGGAATGCCTGAGATATCGTTTCCAGTAACGACCGTCGATGAGGTTCGCGTGGATTCAAACAGCTCCTGCTGAGAGAAGCGCTGACCTGTGACTACGACTTCTTCCAAATTACTTACTCCCGCCGAGAGGCGAAATGTCACGACCGTATCACGCCGAACCGGTACGGTCGTTTGAAGTGTCTCGTATCCTGTGTATGAGATCCGGAGTGTGACGTTGCCGGGTTTAGTTCTGTAGACAAAGTTGCCGTCTGCATCGCATATGCGGACTGTGCTGTCTTCGACCACAAGTACGTGTGCCAGAGGAAGTGATTCGCCATTGCCTGATACGCGGCCTTTCAGCGTAACCGTCTGTGCAAATCCTGAAAAGGCAACACATCCCAGGCAAAACATCATGAAGCTCTTCATACCCCTCTGGTTTTCTGATCTGTTCGTGCTGCAGGCAACAGGCTTTCAGCGGAATACCTAAGTTCAAAAAAGAAATCCGACATGGCAACCGGCCCTTCGGAAATCCCGTCCCCATACCGGCCACAATCGTACGAATTTCATAATTTGTGCAGAACAGCTACGGAAACATGACTTCTTTACCCTTTCAGAACGACGTTGCCATTGTCACCGGCGCAGGATCCGGTATCGGTCGCGAGATATGCCGGCAATTGTGTCAGCGCGGCGCTGCGGTAATCCTTAACGATGTCGACGCACAACTCGTAGACACAGCAGTATCCGAAATTCAGGCCACAGGCGCGCGATGCACAGGGATGGCCGGCGATGCTTCTGATCATGCATTCATTCAGCGGATGGTCGATGCGGCTGTAAATTCGTATGGAAGGCTCACCATGGCCGTTGCAAATGCCGGTATTACAAAATTTGGCGATTTCTTTGAGTTTACACCAGCGTCATTTGAGCTCGTAGTACGACTCAACCTCGGTGGGAGCTTTTTCCTCGCTCAGGCGGCTGCGCGTCAAATGCGGAAACAAGGGAACGGAGGTCGCATTATTTTCATGTCGTCCGTTACAGGTCACCAGGCCCATCCGCAATTGGCTGCCTACGCTATGACGAAGGCGGGACTCGAAATGCTGGCGCGCAATCTCGTGTTAGAGTTATCTCCCTACGGCATTACGGTGAACGCCATCGCACCCGGTGCAACACTCACGGAGCGCACATTGGAAGACGCCAATTACGAACAAACGTGGACCACCCTCACGCCAATGGGAAGGCCGGGACGTGTTACTGATGTCGCCAACGCTGCTATGTTTCTCTTGTCAAAGGAAGCAGAACACATCACCGGTCAGGCGCTGATTGTTGATGGCGGATGGACTGCCGTGAGTCCCTATCTCGGATAAGGCGACATGAAAGTAGGCCTATCCAGCTTTTTGGAAATTCTGAATACCGCGTTGATGAGTCCCACGTGGCTGTACGTCTGCGGGAAATTCCCCCATTGTGAGCCGTCGAGTCCTACGTCTTCACTGAAGATACCGAGATGGTTTGCATACTTCAGAATCCCGTCGAGTGTCTTTACGGCATCATCAATTCTTCCCACCGTTGCCAAAGCATCGACATACCAGAACGCACAAACGAGGAAGGTCGCCTCAGGTATGCCGAAGTCGTCGGGGTGTACATACCGATAAAATAAGCCCTGGTGCGTGCGGAGACTTTTCTCAAGCGCAGCAAGGTGATTCTTTGCGCGTTCCGAATTGGGATCCAGATACGACATTGTGATGAGCTTCAGTGTTGACGCATCGAGATTCGGGCTCCCCATCGCTTGCGTGTACACCTGCTGCTCTGGGTCGTACGCTTTTTCGATCCGCAATGCGGCTTCGCGTGCCAGTCGCTCGGCTTTAGCAACAAGGTCGCCGTCAGTCATCATTTGTCCGATCCGCATCGCCGCCTTAGCCCCGGCCCAGTGAAAAAGCATCGTGTATGTATGAACCTGTTTCACATTACGGAACTCCCACAGGCCGGCGTCGGGTTCGTCCATAGTTAGCTCAATAGCATCCAGCAAGCGGTTTGTCATCAGCTTGTATGAACTCCGCGCGGTGTACATCAGTCGCTTATCCGTGTACAGCGGCATAACACCTACCAGAATTTGACCATAGACGTCGTTTTGTGTCTGAAGGTAAGCCTTGTTACCAACACGCACAGGCTGATTATTGAGATATCCCTCAAGGTCAATGTGTACTTCTTCGAGCTCCTTTTTTCCTGTGATGGAATAGAGTGGCTGAATCCTTCCCTCCTCATTCATCAGGATGTTTTGTATGTAATCGAAGTACCGTTCGAGTTCATCGAAGTGACCCATTTCGTTGAACGCCTTTAGCGTGTAGTACGAATCACGAAACCAGCAATAGCGATAATCCCATGTGCGTGAACTCCCATTGTGTTCGGGCAGGCTCGTTGTCCCTGACGCTATGATGCCTCCCGTATCTTCATACTGATGCAGCTTGAGTACGAGGGCGGAACGGATGACTTCTTCCTGGTAGATATCCGGCACGTACGTGCTCTTGATCCATCCCTGCCAGAACCGAACCGTCTTGTTGATGAAATCCTCAGCTGTGGGCTTTAGCGGTGCTTCAAGAGGTTCGCCATAGGTAAATACCAGGTAGCGGTTTCGATCCAGCACAAACGGAAGTTCTTCCTTGATGTTCGACAAAGAAAGGTCAGTGGTAAGCCTTACAGGCATGTCGAAGTTCAGGAAGCGTAAGTGATTGCTGCCCATGACCACCTCAGGGATCAGCGTTCCGTAGTTACCTCTTGGGCGACACCGAACGAGGACGTAGGGATTCCCTTTCAACACTTCGAGCTTTCGCACGAGCATTAAGGGTCGATAAAACCGTTCGTATTGCTGAAACCGGGGCGCGCAGTCGATCACGCGAAACGATCCGGTCGCGCAAGTAAACTCGGTACAGAGGACGTTGGTGTTGTGAATGTAGTATTGAATTGAAGTAAACTCGCCGACAGGGGTGACTGAAAACTCACCCCCGCGTTGTTTGTCGAGAAGGGAACCAAAAATAAAACTGTCATCAAAGCGGGGCATGCACATCCACTTGACGTGGGCCTGTGTATCAATGTAGGCTATGTAGGAGCAGTTTCCCACCAACCCCATCTCGTAGCGATGTATTTGCATAATGCGTACTTAGGTTATCTGAGGAGTTCTTTGAAGAACGGGATTACATCAGCCTGACCCGGAATGCTGTATCGGGCTTGCGTATGTCCATGGCCAACCTTTATCGTGATGGCCCTGTCGCTCAGTGCGCGGAACATGTCCTCGTCCGTCTTGTCGTCGCCGATGACGAGTGTGAAATCGGAGCAGGCTTCTGAAAGGAGTTTCGTCGCCGCAACCCCTTTGTCTACTCCAGACACACGCACTTCAATGACCTTGTTTCCGTCGATCACTTGCAAGCTCGCATTCCGTATCAGGTGAAAGAGACTATCCAGCAACTCACGTGAGCGTATGAAACCCAGGTCGCGTTCTACATTGCGATAGTGCCAGGCCAGTGTGTGATTCTTCTCCTCAATGAAGGATCCCGGACTACGCTGGGCGAAAAGCTCAAGCGTGGGCCGAATGATTTGCTTCCATCCCTGATCGGCTGGGTTTTCATGAATCCACGGGTTGCCGTTGCGTTTGATGGAGGCGCCGTGTTCAGCAACCAGATTGACGGGTAGATCGTGGAACCATTCTTCCAGCACGGTGCTGTCACGACCACTGATGATCGTCACCATCGAGCGTTCATCCGCTGAAAGATCCCGAAGCAAATTAATGACTTCCTTGCCGGGTGCTGCCTCGCGCGGATGGCGCGCGAAGGGGACAAGTGTTCCATCGTAGTCGATGAAGAGACACCGCCGCTTTGCCTTCCGATACGCTCCGGCAATTTCGCTTGCGACGGCGGGAGTGATAAATTTCGATTCCTGCATGCGTTGCTCCGTCTTCACTGCCGCAAGTTGTTCCAAAAAATCATTTACCCAATCCCGAACGTCATAATCTATCAATCGCTTTTGCATCATAGCAATCTTGTGGCGTTGTTCCGACGGATTCATCGTCAATGCCTCGTGGATCGCGTCAGCCATTTCCACTTCATCCATCGGATTGACAAGCAGCGCTTCGCCCAGCTCGCTTGCTGCACCTGCCAACTCACTGAGGATTAGTACGCCTTTCTGCCCTGCCCGACTGGCTATGTATTCCTTTGCGACGAGATTCATTCCATCCCGCAACGGCGTGATCAAACCGACATCTGCTACCTGGTAGAGTGCACACAACTCATCAAACTGCAAGTGGCTGTAGCGGTAAATGACCGGCTGCCATTGCAGCGTTGAGTGCTTCCCGTTAATTCGACCTACATGCTCCTCAATGAGCTTTCTCCGTTCGTTGTACTTCGAAATGATCACCCGCGACGGCACGACAACCAGTATGAATACCACCTTCTCGCGCCATTCGGGATATTTGTCGAGGAATTTTTCAAACCCTCTTAGCCGGTGCGTTACGCCCTTCGTGTAGTCGAGTCGATCCACAGAAAAGATGATCTTGCGATCGACGAAGTTGCGTTGTATTTCCTCTCTTGCCTTAACGGTGGAGGGCTTTTGAATCGCCTTGTGAAAGAGATCATAGTCGATGCCGAGAGGAAATAAATCGACCTTTACGGTTCGGTTGCCGAGCGCAATGCCCCTGAACTGGTGATCATGTCCAAGCACCATACGGACCGTTTTCAGGAAATGCTGCACGTATTCATGCGTATGAAATCCAATCAGGTCTGCACCCAACATGCCAACTACCAGCTTTTGCTTCCATTCCCGGTGAAGCAATCGGAAGATTTCGTACGATGGAAATGGAATATGAAGGAAAAACCCGATAGTAGCATCCGGTAACTTTTCCCGAATGAGTTCAGGAAGAAGAAAGAGGTGATAGTCGTGAATCCAGAGAACGTCGCCTGGCCGGAGAATGCTAAGAAGCTTTTCAGCAAATAGTTTATTTACCTCTTCATATTTTGCGAATGCGTCCTCGTCGTAGATGACATACGATGTAAAATAGTGGAATAGTGGCCACAGTGTGGCGTTACAGAAACCATTATAGTACTTGTTGTACGTTCGGGGTTCGATGAAAATCGGCTCTACGTGAAAATAGCCTTCGCCGTTTTTTTGCTTCTTGAACTTCTGCCAACGCGTCTCCGGAAAATCAGCGGAGCCTACCCATATTTTGTGCGTGAAGACATTTCCACGCGTTTCATCCTCAAAATAGCTTTTTAATGCTGTGACGAGGCCTCCGTCACTCTGTTTGATGGTAACCTTGTCTTTCTTTTCCTGAAGCTGATAAGGCAACCTGTTTGAAACCAGTACCAGGCGCCGTTCCGATGATGTATCCTCCATGTGTATACATTAAGTGTAACGGCAGGACCAAAAACCGCACCGGTCCCAATAAAAAATTACAATCAACCAATGCATTTTGTTCGCAATGGGTCGTTTTTTTACCCTTTGCCCCAGCAAAAGATATTTGCCGGGAATGCAAACTATGCTACATTTGCAGTCCTTAAACCGGCCTCTTTTGAGGACTTTGGGAGCATAGCTCAGCTGGTTCAGAGCATCTGCCTTACAAGCAGAGGGTCGGGGGTTCGAATCCCTCTGCTCCCACTGATTATCAGCCACTTACAGGTTTGTTAGTGGCTTTTTTTGTCCCCGTTCGTCGCGTACTCACGACGGAACATTTCCCAATAATCCTTCACCGACTGCTTCATATCCTTTCGCAGTGCCAGGATACCCAGGAGGTTCGGCACCGTCATCAGCGCAATCGTAATGCCTGATAGCGTCCATATAATCGTTGTATCAGTGAATGAGGCAACGAAGAAGCCAATCACATAAATGACGTGGTAATAAAAGACGGACTTTGCGCCGAACAGGTAAGTCATAGCTCGGTCACCATAGTACGACCATGAAATAGCGGTAGAAAAAGCGAACAACAGCAGACCCAATGTCACGATGTATTCGCCATAGTTACCGAGATAGCTCCTCTTAAAAGCTTGTACAGTAAGCGGGGAGCTGTGAAGAAGGGATTTCCCGCTAATGGTAATCCCTGCATCCTGTTGCACGAGGTTCCCGTTGCTGAAGCGAAGTACTCCGTCGTACGGCTCACGATTGCGTGTTACAAGGACATCTTCAGCTACTGAGCGCGCGTGTATTACGGTCACATCACCTGTAATCCGGCCGCCCGTCACGTGCACATCGCCGGAGAACAGCGGCAATGATTCCCTGCCTGTCATGTGCGCGGAAAGCCGCTCCCGATCTTCATCGACGCGATCGTCATAGCGACCAGTCAGCACAGTCAAGTCAGCCAACTGAAAATCATTCTGATGCTTTTCCTTCCACGCTCCCGATGTCAGCACCGCAAGTCCCGTCAACATGCAAATGATAATCGTATCAATGAACGGCTCAAGGATCGCAACCATCCCTTCCGAGACTGGTTCGTGTGCCTTCGCCGCTGCGTGGGCAATTGGGGCGGATCCTTGTCCCGCTTCGTTGGAAAACAGACCACGATTTACTCCGCGGTTAAAAGCGAAAGCGATAGTAGCTCCCAAAAATCCCCCGGTTGCTGCAGAACCTGTTAGTACATCTCCGAACATTGCCGCCACAGAGGGTATAATGTTCTCTGCGTTATAGAGAATCACAAGCAACGCGCCTATAAAATAAGAGATAGCCATGAAAGGCACTAGCTTCTCAGTTACTGCCGCAATACGCTTAATACCACCCAGGATCACAAAGCCCAGGATCACGGCAAGCACACCACCCGTTATGATGTGATCAATCCCAAAGGTTTGATACATCGAGTTGGCAATGCTATTGATCTGAGGAAGGTTGCCCGTACCGAACGACGAAAGCACGGTCGCGATTGAAAAAATGACAGCGAGCCACTTCAGGTTGAGCGCGTTCTTCATGTAGTACATGGGCCCGCCTGCGATGTGGCCTTTCGCATCCACTTCCCGATACTTATGCGAGAGCGTTACTTCCACAAACTTTGTGGTCATCCCAAGGAAGGCCGTAACAGCCATCCAAAACAACGCAGCGGGACCACCGAGGTATACGGCATAGGCTACACCTGCGATATTGCCTGTGCCTACAGTTCCAGATAGGGCTGTAGCGAGGGATTGAAAGTGTGATGTATCCCCGACGTCAGTGTCCTTGTCGTATTTGCCCCGCGCGATGCGCACGGCGTGGCGGAAAAAACGAACCTGAGGAAATTTCAGGTAAAGTGTAAAAAAGAATCCAGTTCCCAGCAGGAGAAAGACAAACCAATTCGAGCCTCCGATATAGCTGTCGATAACGGAGAGAATTTCATTGAGTCGTTGCATCGTTGGGGGTTGCTTCGTTTAGGTGGGCTCAAAATAGAACAATCAACCCTAAAACGAAAGCTGATGCACAAAAACGAAGACTATTCCTGGCCGGATCTGCTACTGTCCGTAGGTGCAGGCTCTGAAATGCCGGCATCCGACTCTTGCGTTGCCGCTCCATCATCAGCTAAAGCGTCGGGCTTGGCTCCTTCGTCTTTGGAACGGCGATCACCAAAGAATTTCTTCTGCATAATGAGGATAATCACAACTCCGATGAAGATGGCAGAGTCGGCAATATTGAATACAGGACTGAAAAACAAAAAGTAATCTCCACCAACAAAGGGCACCCAATCGGGCCACACAAATTCAAACAGGGGAAAGAACAGCATGTCGATAACCTGTCCATGAAACCACGGTGTGGGTGAACCAGGCAGGTGATTGTTCAGCAACACACCGTAGAACGTGCTATCAATTACGTTACCTACCGCGCCACCGAGAATCAGACCCATGCACCAGAGAAAGCCCGGGTGAACGTCTCGCTTCGCCATTCTCCACAGGTAATACCCGATAGCGAACATGGCCACAATTCTGAACACCGTGAGCGCTAGCTTTCCGAACTCGGTATTCCATTTAAAACCGAATGCCATACCGGGGTTAAGAAGATAATGCAGACGGAACCAGTCGCCAATAACATTGATCTCCTGGTGAAGATACATGTTGTAATGCACGAGCAACTTGGACGTCTGATCTACGATGATCACGAACAGGGCAAGCAAAAAGTAACGGCCTGTTTTCATTTCTTCACGCTTATCTTCACCTTCAGCTGGAAGTCGTCCAGCTCTACGGGCAGACCGTCCGGTACCTGCGGTTCGAGATTGAGGACCAACGCCTGAGTTTCTTTCCTGATGTAATCGCTATATGCGCCCAGCGCTTCTGCTACCGCTTCGGGCTGACGTTCAACGTCGATGAGGATCTTATCGAGAACCTCGAGGCCCATATCCTTTCTGATGTTCTGAACGCGGTTTACGAAGTCGCGCGCAATGCCCTCGCGCTTCAGTTCTTCCGTAATCTGAACATCAAGCGCAACAGTCAGCTTGCCATCGCTCGCTACCGACCATCCCGGGATGTCTTCCGAAGTGATGATGACATCCTCGAGGCTAAGCTCAAAGCCATTGCGCTGGATGGAGCCTTTCTTTTCGATTTCGTCGATGTCTTCCGCGGAAAATGACTGAATAATTGCAGCAGCCTCTTTCAGCTTCGGACCATACTGCTTGCCGAGTTTCGGGAAATTCGGCTTTACCTTCTTCACGAGAATACCCGACGTGTTATCGATGTACTCGATGGCCTTCACGTTCACTTCAGACAAGATGATCTCCTCCACAGGCTTCAGCCGTTCTCGGAACGATTCATCCAATACAGGAATCAGGACTCTGCGCAAGGGAGTACGCACTTTGATCCGTGCACCTTTCCGCAAAGAGTGGACGAGTGAGCAGATCCGCTGAGCATAGTCCATCGACTGCTCAAGCGTTTCGTCAATACGTCGCGGCTCCGGCGATGTTATCGTCGTAAGGTGAATGGATTCGTAACGCAGGGGCGTATTGTTCGCTATCGCCTTATCGCGGATATTGTCCGTAAGATTCTTGTACAGCCACTCGGCAAAGAACGGCGCCACCGGGGCCATCAACTGCGCCGTCACCAGGATACACTCGTAAAGGGTCTCGTATGCCGCCTTCTTGTCATCGCCGAGTTCACCTTTCCAGAACCTCTTGCGATTCAGGCGAACATACCAGTTTGAGAGGTGATCATTAACAAACTCCTGAATAGCGCGTACTGCCTGCGTGGGCTCGTACGCTTCGTATGCCCGATCAACTTCCATGATCAGTCGCTGCAGCCTGGAAATGATCCAGCGATCCATCTCGGTAAGCGCGGATTCAGGCGCCACGTTGAGCTCGTCTTTGACAAAACCATCAATATTGGCGTATAGCGCAAAGAAGGAATATGTATTCAGCAGCGTGCCGAAAAAGCGTCGCTGCGCTTCAACTACGCCGTCGACGTTGTACTTAAGGTTATCCCAGGGCGGAGCGTTCTCCACCATATACCAGCGCAGCACGTCAGGGCCGTACGTCGCGATCGTTTCGAAAGGATCAACCGTGTTGCCCAGGCGCTTCGACATCTTGTTACCGTTGCGGTCCAGCACGAGGCCTGTAGACACCACATTGCGGAACGCAACGCCTCCGTTGCCTGTTTTCGCATTTACTGCGCGAATGTCATCACTGCATTCACTCAGCATAACCGCCAGCGCATGGAGCGTAAAAAACCATCCGCGGGTTTGATCTACACCTTCACTGATGAAGTCGGCGGGATAGTTCTTTTCAAACTCCTCGCGATTCTCAAACGGATAGTGGAATTGAGCATAGGGCATAGCCCCGGAGTCGAACCATACGTCGATCAGGTCCGGCTCCCGATACATCGGCTCTCCGTTCGGCCCTGCCAGCACAATCTCATCGACATAGGGCCGATGAAGGTCAAGCGTGTTGTTAGCCACTCGGTCTTTCAGTGTGTCCAGTGTAGACTTGCTCATCACACCCTTGGAAACACTCTCTTCAGCCAGCTTTACAAGTTCGTCTACGGAACCAACGCACACTTCGTGTTTACCATCGCGGCTTCTCCAGATGGGAAGGGGTGTCCCCCAGAACCGCGAACGCGACAAGTTCCAGTCGACAAGATTCTCAAGCCAGTTACCAAACCGTCCTGTTCCAGTCGATTCCGGTTTCCAGTTTATGGTCTTGTTAAGCGCGACCATCTTATCCTTCAGAGCGGTCGTTCTGATAAACCACGAATCGAGCGGATAATACAACACGGGCTTATCCGTACGCCAGCAGTGCGGATAGGAGTGTTCGTACTTCTCTACGCGGAATGCTTTGTTTTCTTCCTTGAGGATTATCGAAATGATCACATCCGTCGTCTTGTAGTCGGGATGGCTCTCATCTTCGTCAGTATAGTTCTTGACGTAGAAGTCATCGCGACCAAGCGCTTTGTGTGTGCGGATGTTGTACTTCTTGACCGCCTCTGCGAGTCGATCACCGATGGGACCAACAAAGCGACCATGACGATCGACCGTTGGAATTTCGTTCCCATCTTCATCCTTTACCGTGATGGGCGGAATGCCGTATTGCTTTGCAAGTCGGAAGTCGTCGGCCCCGAACGTTGGCGATGCATGCACGACACCGGTACCGTCTTCCGTCGTTACGAAATCGCCGGCCACCACAGTAAATGCCTTGTTGGCATCGTAGAGTGGCTGTACATAGGGTATGAGTTGTTCATAGCGGATTCCGACGAGCGATGATCCCGGAAATTCCTGAAGAACTTTGAATGGTATCGCCTTGTCCCCCGGTTTGTAATCTTCCAGTTTCAACTCCCTGTTCTTTTCCGGGAAATACCGATCGACAAGATCGCGCGCGAGGACAACTCGAATCCGCTGATACGTGTACGGATTGTATGTGTCGACGAGTACGTAATTGATCTTCGCGCCAACAGCGAGTGCCGTGTTGGAAGGAAGCGTCCAGGGTGTCGTCGTCCACGCCAGGATGAACGTGTTCGCATCGCCACCATCCGCGAACAGGAATTCAGATTGCTCGTTTCGGATCACGCGGAATTGCGCGACGATGGATGTATCCTTTACGTTCCGGTAGCAGCCGGGCAGGTTGAGTTCATGCGAGCTGAGTCCGGTGCCCGCAGCTGGTGAATAGGGCTGGATCGTGTAGCCCTTATACAGCAGGTCCTTGTTGTAAAGCTGCTTCAGGATCCACCACAGCGTTTCGATATAGTCTTTTTCGTAGGTGATGTATGGATGGTCGAGGTCGACCCAATAACCCATTTTGCGGGTCAGGTCGTCCCACTGATCCTTGTATTTCATCACCGTCACGCGGCAATGGCGGTTGTACTCCTCGACGGAGATTTTGTTGCCGATGTCGTCTTTGGTGATGCCCAGCATTTTTTCCACCTGCAATTCCACAGGCAGACCATGCGTATCCCATCCCCCTTTTCTCTTGACCTGGTACCCTTTCAGGGTCTTGTACCGGCAGAAAATGTCCTTGATCGTCCGGGCCATGACGTGGTGAATGCCCGGTGTGCCGTTGGCAGACGGAGGGCCCTCGTAGAACGTGAAGGTCGGAGCGCCTTCCCGAATGCTGACGGATTTCTCAAAAATCTTCTCCCGACCCCAGAATTCAAGGATCTCCTCTGCGATGCGGGCAAAGTTCAATTCTTTATACTCCTTATAGCGGGCAGCCATAGACAACTAATCTACGAGCCGTCAAAAAACGGCCCGATTTCGCGAAATTCAACAATTCAAGGACGCAAAGATATTCCTTTATTCCTTAATTACGAGGTTTCCCCGCGCCTGAGCGGGACGCGCTTTGCTTATTCGGCCGAGGGATGGCGGTTGTGAATCCGGATCTTGCTGAGGTCGATTTCCTCGTCCTCGCTTTCTCCGTAAAACGAAGGGTCAAAATTGTCGATCGGAAGCTTTCCTCCTCCTTCCTTGCGCTTCGGCCGGTCGAACGTCATGATCAACGCGGGCAGCACAATGAGGTTCGTGAACATTGAAATCACGAGCGTGGTGGAGGTCAGGAGCCCAAGGGCAACTGTCCCTCCAAAGCTGGAGAACGAGAAAATGATGAATCCTGCAAACAACGCGATTGACGTATACATGATGGCCTTCCCGGTCTCCATAATGCTTTCACTCACGGCAACCGGAATGAAAAAGTTGTTGGACAGTATCTCCTGACGGTATTTGGCAAGAAACCGGATAGAGTTGTCAACGGAGATTCCAAACGTGATGCTGAAGATAAGCGCAGTGCTTGCTTTCAGAGGAATGTTGAAATACCCCATGATCCCTGCCGTAATCATCAAGGCAAGCAAATTGGGAACGAGTGATATGAGGATCATTCGCACATTCGCGAACAGGAACGCCATGGAAAGCGTAATAAGCAAGCACGCCAGCAACAGACTTTCCTTGAGGTTAGCAATGAGGAATTTGTTCCCTTTGATGAACAGCTTCGTTGTACCGGTTATTGAGGTTCGCACAGAGTCGCCCTCCGATGCTGCAAAAATCTCATTGATGCGGGGCTCGATCACCTCATGTACGAGCGAGTCCATTTTTGTAGAACCAATGTCAGCGATCTGACTTGTGATGCGCATCTTGCTGAACGTACTGTCGACAAAAGATTTGAACAACCCACTCTCATCCGTTTGTCCTCTCATGTATCGGAGAATGAACGCACGCTCGCGGCTTGTCGGCAGTGAGTATCGCTCAGGATTGTTGTTGTAAAAAGCCTGTTTGGATGCCTTGATAAGACTGATGATCGATACCGGCTTTGATACTACGGCGATGGAGTCGATGAAGTCTTCAAGTTCCGCAACCTTCTGCATGTTCCGAAGTTCCAGGATCGGCCTGCGTCGCTCCGTGATAAATTCAACGACGATCTCGAGCGGCATAATTCCGCTGAAGTTCGCTTCAAAGAAGCGAAGGTCCTTCATGATGCGACTGTCCTTCGGGATGTCGTCAACCATGTAGGATACGGACTCAAGCCTCCATATGCCGTATGCGGAAATGACTGCCAAAGCAAGTGCAGCTATGTAGATGGCAGGGCGGTTGCGATGCACAAGAATGTCGACTGCCTGCAAAAAGCCTCCCATCAGCGGGAAGTTCAAGTGACGAAGGTGTCGCGTTGTCGGTGGTGGCAGCCATGCAAGCACGCCGGGAATCATCACAAGGCTCACGAGAAACAACGCCATAATGTTGAGCCCCGCTACAATCCCAAACTCGCGAAGGATGAGAATGTCCGTACTGAGAAGCGTGAGGAACCCGATGGCTACCGTCAGATTCGTAAGAAACGTTGCCAATCCCATTCGCAGCACCACCGTCCGGATAGCCTCCTCCTTATTCTTTGTTCGCGCAAACTCGACGTGATACTTGTTGAGAAGGTAAATCGCATTCGTGATTCCAATGGTAACAATCACCGGAGGTATCAATCCGCTCAGCAGCGTAATCTTGTAGCCAAACAACGAAAGCGTCCCCAGCGTCCACACCACCACAATGCCTATAATGATCATGGAAAAGATCACTGCGCGAAACGAGCGGAAGAAGAGGAACATGATGAGGCCCGTCACCAACGCTGATGCATAGAGAAAGTACTGCATCTCGCGTTTTACCTGTCCCGCGACATAAGTCCGGATAAACGGAAGACCCGCATAGCGAAGCTCAATGCCTGTTTCCTTTTCAAACTTATCGCCTGCTTCAAGCAATGACGTAACGAGGCCCTCGCGACGTGCGGAGTTCATCACCTCCTTCTGCACGCTCACGAGCATCATCGTTGCGCCATTCTGTGTATTGACGATTTGATCCATGTAGACCTGCTGACCCCGCGCCACGGCCAACGCGCTGTCCAGTTGTGTCTGTGTTCGGATGCTGTCTGGAAATACTTCAGCGAGGTAGAATCGCTGTTCCGTCGTATCCTTAAGGATCATCCGGATAACAGGAAGGGAGATGACGTTATTGACGCCCTCGATGACACGTAAATCGTGTGTCAGTTGTTTGAAGGCAAGAAACTTATCCAGACGGTAAATGCTGCTGTCAAGCAACCCAACGGCAATGATGTTGGCATCTTCGCCAAATTGCTCCCGGAAACGCTCGAGGGCGATCATGTCCGGGTCTGTAGGCGGGACCGTGCGGGCAAAGTCATAGCTCATCTCCACCCTCGACGCGTGATAGCCCATGAATACCGTAATGGCACCGATGGCAAGCATCAGGTACAAGCGGTAATGAATGAGCCATCCGGCTAGTTTATTCCACATCGGCCGTGTTTTTGCAGGCAGCAAAACTAACGATTTTTGAGTTTACCGGTACAGGAATTATCGTGCCAGCGTTGATACTCATCGAGCATTAAGCCTGCTCATGCTACTCTGGGGGATGTGTAGTGAATTTACCCACACCACTGCTCCTATCGCACGGTCGCAACCGATGGCGAAAGCGGGTTCACCATCATATGGATGGGATCCTGGTTGAGCAGGCGCACCATGATGTTGTACAGTTCACCAAGCTGCATTTTGAACTGCACGGATCTTTCGAAAAAGTTTTCGACGGCCACAGAAAAGAATTCGTGAAGGTTAGTGCAGGCATAAGGTCGAAAGACTGAATCTCCTCCGACAGAGCCATCGGCGCACATTCGCTTGGCAATTTGATCGAAACGCTCCAGCAAAGGCTCATCGAAAAACGCATACTCCTGACGAACGATGTTCTCGATCCTCAACGCATGTGCCATCTCATGAAGACCGAGATTGATACCACCTTCACCATGTAAAAATCCCTTCACGAAATTTTTCATGGAGAGCACGATGATTCCGAATGCGGGATTCACTTCTCCCTTGTGATAACGACGCGTGATCGTAGAGTAATAGTCGTCGGGATAGATGAGTATCCTACTGAAGTGCGAAAGATGAACATGAGGCAACCCGAATGTGATCTGCACGGCCGTAGCCGCAACAAAGACTTTCACTTCCACCGGCACTTCCTTCATGCCTCGTGGAATGAACTGCTTGGAGTAGACGAACCTGCAGACGCGACGCTCGAAAATCGCTTTGTTTTCTGCTGACAATCCCTGGTAGTAGCGAAAGTGCTTCTGCAGCAACTCCCTGTAGTAGGAAGGTACTGGCATGAGATTGCTCCGAAGCGAGCCTGCCGCCTGGACCATCTGATCGTATCCTTTATTAAAGGTTGATTGTCGCCTGGCTATTACCAGGAGCATAATCGCAAGGGCAAGGAGAATTGTGACGGTCACCGGGATAAGCGGGGGTTTTCACGCTCCGGGGTTCAAATCTTCCTGAGGACGGCATTGATGGAACACGCCTCAGTAAGCTTTGCCTTCACCTCCGGGATGCTAACCCGCTCCTGCTTCATACTGTCGCGGTCGCGAATGGTAACCGTATCATCTTCAAGGGTTTGATGGTCGACCGTCACGCAGTACGGCGTTCCGATGGCATCTTGTCTGCGATACCTCTTACCTATGGCATCCTTCTCTTCATAGAAGCAGCGAAGGTCGTATTTGAGGTCATCCATAATCTTCCTGGCCTTTTCAGGAAGACCATCTTTGCGCAACAGGGGCAGAATAGCCACCTTATTGGGTGCAAGGGCCGGCGGAATCCTCAGCACCACGCGTTCACTTCCATCCTCAAGCTTTTCTTCCGCATAGCTGCCGGAGAGAACCGACAAGAACATGCGGTCAAGTCCGATGGAAGTTTCAATCACATACGGAATGTAACTGGTGTTCTGTTCAGTGTCGAAATACTGGAGCTTTTTGCCCGAGTATTTCTCGTGGTTGCGAAGGTCGAAGTCAGTTCGTGAGTGAATACCCTCCAGCTCCTTAAATCCTATCGGGAAGTTGAACTGAATATCACACGCAGCATTGGCGTAATGCGCCAGGTTAAGGTGATCGAAGAAGCGGTAGTTGTTATCGCCCAATCCGAGCACCTTATGCCATTTCATACGGCGCCCCTTCCAATACTCGTACCACTCCATTTCCGATCCGGGCTGAACGAAGAATTGCATCTCCATTTGTTCAAATTCGCGCATGCGGAAAATGAACTGCCGCGCAACAATCTCATTTCGGAATGCCTTGCCAATCTGCGCAATACCAAATGGAATCTTCATGCGGCCTGTCTTCTGGACGTTAAGGAAGTTCACAAAAATTCCCTGAGCCGTTTCAGGTCGCAGGTAAATCTTATTGGCCTCTTCAGCGAGCGATCCGATTTCTGTGGAGAACATCAGATTGAATTGACGCACGTCGGTCCAGTTCCGCGTGCCGGATATAGGATCCGTTATTTCAAGATCGATGATGAGTTGCTTAAGACCGGCCATGTCCGAACTTCCCATCGCGGCTTTCAACCGTGCGTTGGCGTCGTCGATTCTTTTCCGATACTCCAGTACCCTTGGATTCGTGTCTTCGAATTGTTTTCTGTTGAATGCCGCGCCGAATTTTTTGCGCGCCTTTTCTACTTCCTTCTCTACCTTATCTTCCAGTTTTGCTATCGCTTCTTCGATGAGAACGTCTGCACGATAGCGCTTCTTTGAATCCTTATTATCGATCAGAGGATCGTTGAACGCATCGACGTGTCCCGATGCTTTCCACGTGGTGGGATGCATAAAGATTGCGGCATCGATGCCCACGATGTTGTCGTGCAGCATCGTCATGAACTTCCACCAGTACTCCTTTATATTATTCTTCAGCTCAGCACCGTTTTGTCCGTAGTCGTAAACAGCGCTTAAGCCATCATAGATTTCGCTGGAAGGAAAGATGAATCCATACTCCTTTGAGTGGGATATGATATTGCGGAACAGGTTGTCGTCTTGCGTAGCCATAGGTCCGCAAATATATGGGATTCAGAAATTTTGTCAGGCTTTTTTTGTGTCAGGTCGGGAGTTCGACACGGAAGACAGAACCCTTCTGATACTCGGATTCAACATGAATGGTGCCGGATAGCTTGGCAAGGGTTTCCTTTACAATGTAGAGGCCAAGTCCGGAGCCTTCTGAGTTTTCGGAAGCGCGATAGAACATGTCGAAGATGTGGCTAAGGTGCTCGCGCGGTATGCCCTGGCCGTTGTCCGTAACACTGATTTCGTTGCTTTTCCCGTTTGCGAAAGCCTTCAGCCGGATGAAGGGGTCTTCTTTGGTGAGGTCGTGGTATTTGATGGCGTTCGCAATAAGGTTGTTGAGGATGACCTTCAGTCGACCCGGGTCGGTAACAAAGGTTAAGTCCGGATCCATATCCAAATCGATCCGAATTCGTTCGGCGCCGCGGGTGTATTTGAGGCTTTCCACCACCTCGTTGACAAGGTTGCGAACGTGTACTGGCTGCCGCTCCACACGAAGGCGGGAGTTCCGCGAGTAGTCGGTGATCTCCTTAATGAAGCCTTCCATGGTAACGACGCGCTTCTTCATCATTTCAAGGCAGAGCATGATCTCCTCCCTGCTGTCTGTCTTCTCTGCAATGCTGATGAGCCCAAGCAAAGAACTCAGCGGTGCCCGAAGGTCGTGCGAAGCACTGTAGACGAAGCGATCAAGCTCGTCGTTTGCTTTGGCCAGCAAATCATTCTGAAGCCTGATTTGCTGTTCAGCCATCTTCCGCTCCTCGATGTCTATGATCGATCCGACGAGGCTGATCATTTCACCATTCTCATCCAGTCGCGCAATGCCGCTGTCAGCAACCCACTTGTAACTACCTCCTTTGGTGCGTAGGCGCAACTCTGTTTGGTAGGGTTGTTTGCTCTCGAGATGGCGTTGCAGAGAAGCTTCAAACCGCGGCAAATCTTCCGGGTGAATCATCGCCTTGAAGTCTTCGAAAGTCAGGTCGCTGAGATCTCCCTCCTCATAGCCAAGAACCATCTTGAAGTAGTTGCCGAGGTAGAGCGTACCGGACAGTCGGTTCCACTCGTAAAGTCCTGCGCGCGTACCTTCGACAGCCATGCGGAATCGCTCGCGACTCCGCTTCAGTTCCTGCGATGTGAGGCGTAGCGACTGCTCGCTGGTGCGAAGGTCTGTCTCTGTGTCGTGATGAAGCTGTATTGAAAAGAAAAGGACAAGTGCCGCAACAAAGTACGCAGTAGTGAAGTTGGTGACGAAGCTGATGCTTGTGTACTCTTCCGTTACCTCTGCCCGGGGAAGAATTTGCGGCGAGGCAAAGTAGGCTGCCATTGCTATGGCATACGAAGCAAGAACAAGGAGGATACCCAGGTTGCGGTGGCTATATCCGAAGAGTACCAGCGTGGCCAGCCCCGTGGTGATGAAGAAGAAAAACGCACCCATAGCGGGGCCCTCGCTGGATGCGAATACAAAGAGCACACCGTTGCTGACAAGCACGAGCAGGGCGCTGGCCAGCATGTATTTCCGGATACGGTTCAGCCATAGCGTCAGCAGCGAAAGTATGGCGAGCAGCGCGTATACCGGATAGGCTGTATGGACGTCATTGCTCGCGTCAACGAAAATGTACAGGATGCCGATGATCAGGCCAATCATAGCGATAAGCCCACGCAGCATCGCATTTCGGTACTCCGTTGTCGAAGAAATGTATTGGTCGCGGCCGATGATGATGTTACGTATGACCTTCTTAAGGGCGTTCATGTACTTTCCCAATCCGAAATTCAAAATTAGTAAATGAAAGAGTCCGGCATTTTGACAAGACTGCGCTGAAACATACATGACAGCCGTCGCAAAAAAATTGCGCGTAGACACACTGTTGGCCACATGTGCGTGATGTGTAATACTGAAAGTCAGGGGGCTGCTATTCCGCAGAATAAGGACTAACAAATGATCTTAAAGTAGATCATGCTGAAAAGAGGCACAAACGCAACAACATTAGGGAATAAAGCCCAAAAGGAGACGGTGTCTTTCAAAGGTTCATCATTGCCACACCCATTGCGCAAACGCGCGGAACGGCATGCGCAAGTGGCCGGAAATTCGGATTACAACTGCATGACTTTCAGGTGTAAAGCCGACCTGTTTTAGGTACAATTGCGGCCAAAATATTACGTACGACGTGGAAGAAATTCCGCATGTCAGCCCATCCCTGAAAATCGTGAGGCGTTTCCTGGAAGCCTCATTTACAGGTGCTTGGCACGCTCCCAGTACACGTCCATCTCGGCCAGCGACATCTCGCCCAGCTTTTTCCCGTCCCGGGCAGAGGCGGCCTCGAGGTACTGGAATCGCTTTATGAATTTTTTGTTGGTTCGCTCCAGGGCCTCCTCGGGATCGATGCCCAGGAATCGGGCATAATTGACAAGCGAAAAGAGCAAATCGCCAAACTCGTTCATGACGGTCGTCCGGTCATGTCCCGCTTCAGCGCGCTGTACCTCACGCCTGAATTCTTCCATTTCTTCCTGCACCTTTTCCCACACCTGTTCCTTTCGTTCCCAGTCGAAACCGACGCCGCGGGCCTTATCCTGAATTCTCATGGCTTTAATCATTGCCGGGAGCGAGACGGGAACGCCTTCAAGTACCGACTTACTGCCCTTCTGCAGTTTGATCTTTTCCCAGTTCGCTTTGACGGTCTCTTCGTCGTTGGCGACCACATCGCCATAAATGTGAGGATGACGCTCAATCAGTTTCTGACAGAGTGAATCGATGACATCCGAGATATCAAATGCATTGACTTCACTCGCTATGCGGGCATAGAAGACAATGTGAAGGAGCAGGTCACCCAGCTCTTTTTTTATCTGATTGGAATCACCTTCAAGTATGGCGTCAGAAAGTTCATAAGTTTCTTCCACCGTCAGGTGTCGCAGGCTGTCAATGGTCTGTTTTTTATCCCAGGGACAGTTCTCACGAAGTTCATTCATGATGGTCAACAACCTGTCGAATGCCTCCAGTTTGCGGGCACGTTCCGGGTCAGGGGTAGAAATCGGTCTTTTCACCGTCATAAACTTATCAGAGGCTGGAAATGTTGTTTAGGTACAGTTTGATTAACTTTACGCCAAAAATACGCATTCATGGCAGTTGTCCTGTTAAGTATCGGATTAGTAGCGCTCTTCTTCATTCTGATGTCCGTCAGAATCCTGCTGGTCCGAAACGGCGAGTTCAGGGGTACATGCGCTTCCCAGAGCCCCTGGCTTAACAAGGAGGGCGCTGCCTGCGGCTATTGCGGTAAAACGCTTTCGGCAGGGGAAACCTGTGGCAGGGATGAAGTACAACCCTTGCCGGAAGTCAACAAAAAAAGGAAGCCCCGTTAGGATTTATTATCACGGTCAGTTTTTCTCCTGCTATTCGGCGGAAGAATCGGCCATCGGGCAATGCTGAAAAAGTTTAGTTTTGCCGTGCAAAATTCAAACCTGGAACTAAAGTGGCGTTAATCAAGTCTGTATCTGGCATTCGGGGAACCATCGGAGGTGCTGTCTCGGAAAATCTTACCCCTCCCGACATTGTCAAGTTCACTGCAGCATACGGAACGTGGCTGAAGGCACGTCATAATAATACGGTGCGCATCGTATTGGGTCGCGATGCCCGCCCCTCCGGCGAAATGCTCAACCGATTGGTCTGCTCTACCCTGCAGGCACTCTCCATAGATGTAATCGATCTTGGCCTTTCAACTACCCCAACTGTGGAAATGGCGGTCACCATGGAGAACGCACAAGGGGGCATCATCCTGACCGCATCGCACAACCCGGTGCAGTGGAATGCACTCAAACTCCTGAATGAAGCGGGTGAATTCCTAAGTGCTGACGATGGACAGGCAGTTCTTCAAATTGCCGCGCAGGAACAGTTCGATTTCGCGCCCGTTACCAAACTCGGAAAGATTGAGTATCGCGATGACTACTTCCGTAAACACATAGATGCCATTCTCGATCTACCCCTCGTAGATGCGCATGCGATCCGAAACAGAAACTTCAGGATCGTCGTTGACGCTGTTAACTCCTCGGGTGGTATCGTGGTACCCATGTTGCTCGAGGAACTTGGCGTCTCGGTGACTAAGATCCACTGTGAACCAACGGGACACTTCCCGCACAATCCTGAACCGCTGCCGGAACACCTTACGGATATCTGTCGTGAAATTCAGAAAGGCAAGTATGATCTCGGCATCGTCGTCGATCCCGATGTTGACCGACTGGCCTTCATCTGTGAAGATGGAACACCTTTCGGTGAAGAATATACACTCGTAGCAGTTGCCGACTACGTGCTCAGGAATGACACCAGCGGTCGCCGCAATACGGTCTCCAATTTATCCTCAACCCGCGCGTTGCGCGACATCACAGAAAAGCATGGTGGCCGTTACTACGCCTCGGCCGTCGGAGAGGTGCATGTGGTGTCAGTGATGAAGGAATGCAATGCCGTTATTGGCGGGGAAGGTAATGGAGGTGTCATCTATCCTGACCTCCACTACGGCCGTGATGCACTCGTGGGAATTGCCCTCTTCCTTTCACACCTGGCGAATGCGAATATTCCTGTATCGCGACTCCGGGCGGGATATCCCAACTACATCATCTCCAAAAACAAGATCGAGCTGACACCGGGTATCAACATGGACGACGTCCTCGAAGGTGTTCGCGCAAAATATCAGAAACAGCCTATTAACACCATAGATGGAGTGCGCATTGAATTCGATCGCGAATGGGTTCACCTGCGCAAGTCCAATACCGAACCTATTATCCGAATCTATGCAGAAGCGGACCTCCAGGCGAAAGCTGAAACGTTGGCCCGAAAAATTATCTCCGACATCAAAGAAATTATTGCAGAGAATATCGCGCAGTAAGTGAACATTTATCTCGACAACGCCGCAACCACGCCACTAGACCCTGAAGTGTTTGAGGCAATGAAGCCTTACTTGCTTCAGCACTTTGGCAACCCATCATCTACCCACTCACATGGAAGAAAGGTTCGGGCTGCCATCGAATCGGCGCGAAAAAAAGTTGCTGAACTGCTGAACTGTACCCCTGGAGAAATCATCTTCACCTCCGGTGGAACCGAAGCGATCAATACGATTCTCACCGGCGTCATCCATCGCTACAATCCTCCTGTTGTCATTACGTCTCCGCTGGAACACCATGCTGTTCTACACACGCTGGAACATGCAGCGGGCGCGGACAAGATTCGCTATGTGAGCGTAGACGAAAAGGGCAATCTCGATCTGGATCACCTCCAGTCTCTTCTCAGGGATACTAAAGGCGCCCTGGTCTCGCTGATGCAGGCCAATAATGAAATCGGCAATCTTCTTGACCTTCATCGTGTCGGTGCCATCTGCGCGGAGCACGGAGCATGGTTTCACTCAGACACCGTGCAGGCTGTAGCGCACTACAAACACAACTTAAAAGAAACACCCGTACACGGTATTACCGCTGCAGCACACAAATTCCATGGTCCCAAGGGAGCAGGGTTTATGTATGTGAAACGCGATAAGAAGATCGAGCCCTATCTGTTTGGCGGGGGCCAGGAACGCAATATGCGCGGCGGCACTGAAAACGTCGCGGGGATTATTGGCTTAACAAAAGCTTTGGAAATCGCTTACGCAAACATGGAGGAGCATGCGATTTACATCCGGGGACTGAAAGCGCGTATGATCAACGCGCTACGCGAAGCGATTCCGGGTGTAAGCTTCAACGGAAATTCGGAGGATCTCGACAACAGCCTTTATACTGTACTCAACGTAAGTCTGCCTGAGTCTGGCGAAAATGAAATGCTGCTCTTCAACCTCGACCTGATGGGCATTTCGGTATCCGGAGGGAGTGCCTGCCAAAGCGGCGCAGCCACGGGCTCACACGTACTTCGCGCCATCAATGTGCCAAAGGAACGCGGCGCCATCCGCTTTTCGTTCAGCAAGTACAATACAGCAGAGGAAATCGACTTCGTCGTAGAAAAACTCGCGCAGAGCCTCCTCGTACAGAAATAGTCAGGAAGGGATGATGCCCATCTTCTGCATCAGGAAGGTTGCGTTCTTGCTGGTGCTGACACCCGGTTTCAGCAGATAGTCGAAGTGCAATTCTCCGTGTTCGATCCGCGATTCAAAATGATAATTCCGAATCGCGGGGTGGTCGCGTTCCATATCACCCAAAGCAACGTCGTGCGTAGCAATTAGCACAAAGCAGGGATACTTCACGAGGCGTGACACCAGCGCCTGAGATCCGGAAAGCTTGTCTGTAGAATTGGTCCCCTTCAGTATCTCATCCAGAAGGATCAGCATTGGCCGTTTCTCCTCAAGCCGCCGTACAATTCCCTGAAGGCGGTATAACTCCGCATAGAAATATGACTGATGATCGACGATCGAATCGGTGTTGCGCATACCGCTGTGGATTTCGAGAACCGGGCACACAAACCGCTCGGCGCATACAACAGAACCCGTCAGTGCAAGAACAACGTTCACACCCACAGATCTCAGGAAGGTGCTCTTCCCCGCCATGTTTGCACCAGTAATAATCCAAAGTGATGACGTCCCATCCATTCGAATGTCGTTGCAAACGCAATCTTCCTTTCTTATCAGCGGATGTCCTACAAGCTCGCCTTCAAGCCTCCATTCCTCGGTCAACTCAGGCCAGGTAAATTCAGGATGGTTGTAGGCATATGCCGCAAAACTGTTGAAGGCATCCGCTTCAGCGATGGTATCAAGCCACGATTTGATTCGCTCGCGATTGCGATGACGCCATTTTTCGAGTCGGTAGATACACAAAAGGTCATACAATACCAGGCTGTTCAGCAGAATCCCGGCAAACAGATTCAGTCGCAAATCCAACGCGCGCACACGTGCAACCAATCGATCAAACTCTTCGCGTGCGAGCACGCTTTCCGCATTCATGCGCTGTGCAAGGACTGACGTAAACTTTTGCCTGCCCAGCAAATCAAAGTGGGCCACAAACTTCTCTAAGAAGTACCGCTTCTTCCCCAGGTAATCCTGGATCTGAAACGTTCGCTTTGCGTGCATCCCAACAATTGCCCACTGGATCAACGCAACCAGGACAAATGGTCCGGCCATCCCGCTCATGATCCAATACACAAGAGCAACAAATGCCACCACAGGTAGCACCATCAGCATCCACTGACGTCGACTGTTCCCATAGACAAAATCAGGAAGCTTCAGCCAATCCAGGATCTGCTGTTGATCTGATGTTCTCTCTGCAGAGGCCATTCCTATTGCCTGGAATTCCTGACGGAAGTCGAGCTTTTCACTCAGTTCTGCTACGGTGGTACGACGCTCCTTTATCGCTGTCAGCGAAGCGAGCGGAGTCGAAAGCATTTCCGCAAGCCGCTCCTTTCCCTGCTCCGTGCAGGTGCGATTGAAACGTTGGAAGAGAGATCCGGCACCGAATATGTCCAAATCGAGCGAATACGGATGATGCGCATCGATAAATTCCGCGCCATCAGCAAATGAAGAATAATCTCCCCGAAGAGCCTGCACTTCGCGTTCATTGATTAACACCAGATTCTCCAAAAGGCGCCTCCGGTTGTTGAGGCGAACGTGTTCACGCACAAACCAGGCATAGAGGAGAGAGACGAGAAAGACACCAATCCAAAAGAACGGAAGGCTGAAGGCAAACCAGGCGACCACGGCGGCGACAAGCATAAGAATCACGCGCACCCACGAAACGACAAGGGCTCGCTGTTCGGCAGCTTTTCGCTGCCGCTCGAAGGACTCACGGCGGGACTCATATATCTCTAGTAGATCGGCCATTGCCGCAGGTCAAAGGATTTGTTCAATGATACGCACAATGTTTCCGAGGCCTTCTTCATCGGCCTTGTCAAAATCGCCGAGCCGGTCGCTGTCGACATCGAGAACCATCACGACTTCGCCCTCCTTCATTATGGGGAGGACAATTTCCGATTTTGAAAGCGATGAACACGCAATATGCCCGGGAAATTTATCGACATCCGGTACCACGATGACGGTTTTGTGTTCCCATGCTGCCCCACAGACACCCTTTCCGAAATCAATACGTGTACATGCTACCGGTCCCTGAAAAGGTCCCAGTACGAGTTGACCATCCTTTACCAGGTAAAATCCCACCCAAAAGAAGCCAAACGTCTGTCGCAGTGCCGCAGCGATGTTTGACAAGTTGGCAATCAGGTCGCTTTCTCCGTGCACGAGCGCCTCAACCTGTGGAGTGAGCGTTCGGTACTTTTCGGATTTGTCCGCGGAAGGGTCGATATATAAATCTTCAGCCATGCGCAGCGTTTGGAGTGTACAGGAATAATTGATCATCTGAGAGTGATTCCACCTGAGGCTGACCCTTTAGTCGCGGAGCGCGAATGCCAGCGCCAAACACCTGAGGCGACTTAAACACGCGGGCCTCATCCCAAAGGCGGGCCTGTATAAACATTTCCAGCGTCTTCGCGCCGCCCTCCACTATGAGGGATTGGATGTTCCGTTGATACAGGTCAACCATCATTTCATTCAGGAAATTGTGTTCAGACAGCTTAACGCGCACAATGTTCCCCGTTTCTTCGCTTTTGATGGTGTTATATACGATAGTTCGAACAGGTTCGTCGAAAAGACAAAGCGGTGGTCCAAGCCTAAGGGAACGATCGATGAGTATGCGAACCGGATTTCGGCCTGTCCAGTCCCGCACTGTCAACCTGGGATCATCCGCCTCAGCTGTCCCTGATCCTACCAGAATCGCATCTTCTTCAGATCGCCACCGATGAACCAACTGACGGCTTATCTTATCGCTGATCCATTTTGAATCGCGATTTTCACGTGCGATGTAACCATCCGATGTTTCAGCCCACTTGAGGATGACATATGGCCGCTTCTGCTCAACAAACGTAAAGAAGCGTCGGTTCATGTACCGACAGGTGTCTTCCAATACACCCGTTACAACTTCAATACCTGCGGCTTTCAATTTTGCGGCACCGCCGCCGCTAACCTTGGGATTGGAGTCGCGAGAACCAATTACCACCCGACGCACACCGTGTTCGATGAGCATGTCAGCGCAAGGCGGCGTTTTGCCATAATGCGTACACGGCTCAAGTGTAACGTACACCGTACTGGCTGAAAGAAGGCGCTTATCGTGTACGGATTCAACCGCAGCAGCTTCTGCGTGCGCCTCGCCATACGCGCGATGCCAGCCCTCGCCAATAATACGGCCCTCATGCGCAATAACGCATCCCACAAGCGGATTCGGACTCACCTTGCCCGATCCCAATAACGCAAGTTCAATGGCTCGCGCCATAAAACCTGCGTCGATCGACATATTGTGGGCGTTCATGTGTATACTTGCAAAGATTGTCCTTGCACAATGAATTCCAAAACGCTGTTTATGGATTTAATGCAACGCGTCAGTTTGTCTGAAACTGACGACGAAAAGAAGGCTATTCTGTACCGCCTTCTTGACAGGATTGCAGGTATAACAGCTACGGACATCGCAGCTGAAAAAAGTGTTACAATCACACCGTCGCACCTTGTTTCACTGCAAAAAGCACTTGACCGCGTCAACGCCGGTGAGCCCCTACAGTACGTTCTTGGGGAATGTGAATTTTACGGACGGACTTTCAAAGTGAACAGTAATGTCCTGATCCCCCGCCCCGAAACGGAAGATCTTACGCGAACAGCACTCGCGTTGTTGCAGGAAGTTCCTTCACCGCGACTCATGGATGTCGGGTGTGGCAGCGGATGTATTGCTATAACGATAGCTTTGGAGCGACCGGATGCAGACGTCTGCGCAACGGACGTAAGTCTAAGAGCGCTTGAAGTTGCCCGCGAGAACGCCAACATACTTTCTGCAAAAGTTGATTTTCATCGCTCCAATATTTTGACCGAGCCGATGCCTGTATCCGGGCTGGACATGATCGTAAGCAATCCGCCTTACATAACGCCCGGGGAAGCAAAGGAGATGAGCGCAACGGTACTCGAACACGAGCCACACCTTGCATTGTTCACGGACTCATCAGATCCTTTGCAATATTACCGACCGATATTGTCGCACGCGCGAAGCGCGCTCAAGCCAGGAGGAAGGGTGGCCGTTGAAATCAATGTGCGCCATGGCGATGCTGTGGCGAACTTGTTTCGCGCGTACCGATTCACAGATGTAACTATCGTGAACGATACTTCAGGCAAAACACGGATAGTGCACGGCATCTTTAACGGGGAGTGATGAAAGATAAAATACGAAACATCGCGTTCGTTGGTGCCGGTAACCTGGCGTGGCACCTTGCTCCTGCACTTGATAACGCCGGCTACCCCGTACGTGAAGTTTACAGCCGCAATGAACGGAACGCACGCCAGCTGGCATCGAGGCTGTATCAGGCAAACGTTAAGAAAGATGCTGATTTCGCCGGCAGCGACATAGATGTCGTCATTATAGCGGTGAGCGATGACGCGATTGGACAAGTTGTCACAGACCTGGTCCTGCCCGATGACGTGATGGTCGTCCATACGTCGGGGAGCACTCCGATGCGAGTGCTCGAAGCCACGGATACAGAGCACACCGGGGTATTTTATCCGCTGCAAACTTTTTCAAAAGGCGTCAGTGTGAATTTCGAAGACGTCCCGATACTTGTAGAGGGTAGTAGCCCCGACGTAGAGCGTGCGTTGCAGACGATGGCCCGTGCGTTAAGTCCCACTGTGGCAGCAATATCATCTGAACGCCGCCTTGCGCTTCATCTGGCAGCGGTTTTCGCGTCAAACTTTACGAACCACATGGTCACGATCGCCTTCGACCTTATGGAGGACCATGACCTGGATCCGGAATGGCTGAAGCCGCTTATCGCTGAAACATTGAACAAAAGCCTTGATGCCGGCCCGGTTCAGGCCCAAACAGGACCGGCGCGACGTGGGGATTTGGGTATTCTCCGCCGGCATACAGAATTTCTCAAAGACAATCCCAGCTCGCGGGAAATCTATGCCCTTATCAGCCAACATATATTGGAGCGGTATCAATCGTAACCGCCAAACTGATAAATTTACCCTTGAAACCTTGTAGAAATGTTCCGCCTGAATCATGCGCGGCCCCGCCGCAATCGCAAGAGTCAGGTCATACGGTCCATGGTGGAAGAAACCACACTGGACACCAATGACCTGATTTTCCCGCTTTTCCTTCTGGAAGGTACTGGCAAAAAAGTAGAGGTGGAAAGCATGCCGGGCATCTACCGCCTTTCGGTGGACACCATGCTCCGCGAAATCGAAGAGTGCGTTAAGCTGGGCATAAACGCATTCGACATTTTTCCGGTCGTTGACGAAAAGCACAAGGACAAGACCGCGTCGAAGAGTCATGACCGCAACTTCTTCTACCTCCGCGCCCTCGCCACAATAAAAAAGGAATTCCCTGACGTTTGCATCATGACCGACGTAGCCATGGATCCTTACAGTTCCGATGGTCACGACGGGCTGGTGAAGGATGGGAAGATCGACAACGACCTTACGCTCGACATCCTGGGGAAAATGGCACTTGCCCAGGCCGAAACGGGCATCGACATTATCGGACCATCGGACATGATGGACGGCCGTGTGGGCTACTTGAGAACATTGCTTGACGACAACGGATTTACCGACGTGTCGATCATGAGCTACACGGCAAAATATGCCAGCGCGTTTTACTCGCCGTTTCGCGATGCGCTGGACTCTGCGCCAAAATTTGGCGACAAAAAGACCTATCAAATGAATCCCGCAAACCGAAGGGAAGCGCTGATTGAAGCAAGTTTGGATGCAGCCGAAGGGGCAGACTTTCTTATGGTCAAGCCGGCTATGGCCTACCTTGATGTCATCCGGCTCCTACGCGACAATTTCAATCTTCCCATCGCCGCTTATAACGTCAGTGGCGAATACTCAATGGTTAAGGCGGCGCATGCAAAGGGCTGGATAGATGGAGAACGTGTGATGACGGAATTGCTGCTTAGCATTAAGCGCGCCGGGGCCGATGTAATCCTTACCTATTTCGCCAAAGAATATGCGTCACTGACCAGGAGTTGAGGGAATGAAACATTACTACGTCGCACTCATTTTATTGTCGTGGTGCAGATTGCAGGCCAATGGGCAGGTGATCGCCCTTACGGGTTCCGGTAAGGCGGAAGCGCTCGGACAAATGACCCACTTTGTTGACGAGACTGATACCATGTCCGTTAGCACGGTCAGGCAAATGAATTTTGAACCGCTTCCGGATTCGGAAAAGTCGCCCGGACTGGGATTCGACCGTCGTACACACTGGTTCAGGATGGAGGTAGCGAATCAGTCCGATCAGTCGGAATGGAACCTCGAAATTCCGTATGCCCCTCTCGACAGGATCGACGTGTATGTATTCGCTGGCGGCCCATTACCGGAGATACACAAAATCGGCGGTGACACATTTCCAATAGCCACCCGCGATCTCCCACACCGCCATCCCATCTTCAGACTTACCATTCCACAGGGTGAGACGCGTACGATCTATCTTCGGATTAGCACCATCTCTTCTGTTCAGGTACCGGTAGTATTCTGGACACCCGCACGGTTCCAGGTCGCCAACTACCATACGCAACTGATCAATGGGTTGTTCTATGGAGCCATGTTCATCATGACTCTGTATCAGTTGTTTCTCCTCCTTTCCATGCGGGACAAGAGCACTGCCTACTACGTGCTCACACTCATCAGCATGGCAAATGTGATTTCATTCTTTCAGGGATACAATTTTCTCTTTCTCCACCCGGGACAACCCGGCTTGAATGACGACTTCGCAGCGTTAAGTGGTCCTTTCTTTGTATTGAGTTCTGCGCTTCTTACGCGCGCATTCCTGAATGTGCGGCATTTCAGTCCCTTGCTGGATAACCTACTCATCGTCAATACCGGCATCAACCTCGTGCTCGGCACGCTGATGCTGTTCTTCATGCGGCAGATCTCATACATGTATCTTCACATCTTCACGCTTACGCATTGTTTGATTGTACTTGTATCTGCGGCTTATTGTCTTTCCCGTAAGTACAAGCCGGCATTTTACTACCTGCTGGCGTGGGTTACACTGCTCCTCGCGGCAGTGGCATTCACTATGGGCAACCTGGGACTTGCCCCCGGCTACCTAGGCGCCAACTATCAGGGCCTCATGATCGGCTGCGTACTCCAGGTCGTTCTCATTTCACTGGCATTGGGTGAACGGTGGAACGTACTGGTGAAAGAGAACCAGCGTGCAAAGGAGTTGGAACTCAAGCGGGGGCAGGAAGAAAAGATCAGACTGGAGCAGGAAGTAAGGCAACGCACGTTACAAATCAACCAACAAAAGGAAAAACTGGAAGAACTCAACCGAATTAAGGACAAGCTGTTTTCTGTTGTCTCACACGACATCAAGGCACCGCTTTCATCACTAAAACTATCACTCGCGCTTGCCAAGATCAACAAACTAAGCCAGGAGGAATTCAAAGCGGTTTCAACGGAAATTGAAACACACCTCGACCAAACGACGAACTTCATACAAAACCTTCTGCAGTGGGCAAAATTCCAGCTTCGCGGCGAGGTGGTAAAACCAGTGAAGCTGGATATGGCAGCATTGATCAACGAGGCAGTGGGACTTCTTGAAAACGACATGACGCAGAAGCTCATCTCGTTACAGGTAGACGTTGCGCCCGACTGTGTTGCCTACGCAGACCAGGTGATGATTCAATCCGTTCTTCGCAACCTGATTACAAACGCCGTCAAGTTCACACCACCTGGCGGCACCATCACAATAAAAGGAAGATCGGAAGATCAAAAGGTAATGATCTCCGTCTCCGACACCGGCACCGGTATACCCGAAGCCAACCAGGCGACCCTCTTCACGCTTGAAAGCCTGACAACGCCCGGCACCCGCCAGGAAGCCGGCACCGGTCTGGGCCTGGTGCTATGCAAAGAGTTTACGGAGAAGAATAAGGGCACGATTTGGTTCGAGACGGAAGCGGGCAAAGGCACTACGTTTACTTTTACATTACCGGAGTACAAACCGGAGTATCATTACGCTAACGCTGACGGTGGGGAAAACTGAGGCGCTAAGGGCAAATGTTTATTTGCGATTGGCGATTAGCGATCGGCGATTTGTGATTGGGTCTCCCTATGGACTTAGCGTTGAGAATAGAAACAAGTTTCGTTCACTACCGAAGCCTCGTTTATACACTATCAAATCTAAAATCGCCAATCGCCAATCGCTAATCGCCAATCGCTAGTCCATTCCTCGCGACCGTAAAAATCGTTCAAGATCATTTGAATCCAATAGGCATATCGTTAACTTTGAATTACACGGCACACTACTAAAAGTCGTGCAACAGGATCAAACAAAACTCTCAAATGAATAGCCTGGAACTTGAGAACAGACTCATTGCCTTTTCTGTACTCGTAGTCAATTTGGTCAAGTCCCTGCCCGAGGACAGGATAGCCAATCACCTTAGTAGTCAACTGCTCCGTTCCTCCACATCACCTGCCTTGAACTATGGGGAGGCACTCGGCGCCGAGTCCAGGAAGGATTTTATTCATAAGCTCGGCGTCGTAACGAAGGAACTTCGTGAAACACTAAACTGTCTTAAAATTCTGGCGGGAGCGAGTTATATAGAAAGTAACCATAGGGTCATACACGAGTGTAATGAGCTGGTTTCGATTTTCGTTAAATCGATAAACACTTCAAGGAAAGGGCGGTAGTTGATTTGCGATTAGCGATTAGCGATCGGCGATTTGTGATTGGGTCTCCCTATGGACTTAGCGTTGAGAATAGAAACAAGTTTCGTTCACTACCGAAGCCTCGTTTATACACTATCAAATCTAAAATCGCTAATCGCTAATCGCCAATCGCTAATCGCAACCCTGTTATTCTCCTAAGGGAGGTAATACAAAATCATCCAACGGACTGGGTTGCTTCATGATTTCTTCGATTTCGTCGGGATGGCGGGGAGCGAGGGCGGACAGGTGCTCACATCCGTCCTTCTTGATGAGAAAATCGTCTTCGATACGAACGCCGATGCCCCACCATTTTGGATCGCAGTCGCTGTTTTCATCGATGTAGATTCCAGGCTCGATGGTAATCACCATATTTTCCTTTAACTTAGCGCGCGATCCGCGATCGTGGACATCAAGTCCGATGTGATGGCAGCAGCCATGAGGATAGTACTTGCGATCATCCTTGTCTGAAGACTTGAGAATACCGAGTTCGGCAAGACCCTTGTTCACGACCTCGCGCGTCACCTCATTCAGCTTGTCGAAAGTTGTGCCTTCCTTGCAGATCTTCATCGCTGCTTCCTGCGCGTCGAGTACGATTTGATATATCGCTCGTTGCTCCGGAGAAAACTTTCCGTTGACGGGAATAGTACGCGTAATATCCGCAGTGTATCCATGATACTCCGCACCGAGGTCCATCAGGATAAGCTCCTTGAGGTCTAACGCAGGTTTGTAATTATCGATGTAATGGAGAATGCAGCCATTGTGTCCTCCGCCTACAATGGAGGGATACCCCACGTCCTCGGCCTGGTACTTCTTGAACACATACTCGTGAATGCCCTGTACTTCACGTTCTGACATTCCCGGCTTGATGGCTTTCATGACCTCGATCTGTCCAACACAGGAGATGGCGACGGCTTTACGAATGAGTTCAAGTTCCTCCCGGGTTTTTATACCGCGCAGCTCACTCATAATGGACGCAAGCCGTTGCGTATTCAGATTGCTTTTCTTGCTTTCGACAGTCCTTAGCGTTGTGCCGTCATTACGCGGATATCCAGCCTTGACCTTGAACACCTCTATGAGATCATACAGATCTGCGGAATCCTTTGGATTGTCTCTCACGTCGTTGTAAAAGTCGAAGAACAGCACTTCGTTGAATTTTGAGAAGTCGACATCGTACTTCTTGAATTCGGTGTTGTTGAATGCATGCTCAAGGCCCAGGCGCGTCCGGACCTGGTCAGCACCCAGTCGCCTTCCCTCCCATTTTTCCATTGCCGGGTTGCGCGGCTGGACGAAGATGATTTCGTTGTATTGAGTTCCATTTGCTGCTGTCTGGTTTTCCTTAAATATGAGGAGCACAGCGTCTGGTTCGCGATAGCCGGTCAGGTAGAAGAAGTCCGGATCCTGATGGTAGACATAGTCCACATCGTTGGAGCGATTCCTGACGGGGTTTGCAAAGAACACGGCAACGGAATTCGGCGGCAGTTTTTCGCGAAGTTTCTGTCTGCGTTCTTTGTGAAAATCGGAGGAAAGGAAATCTTCAGGCAGATCGGGAAGCTGCGCAAACAAGTTGAACGAGTTGCCGAGCGTGAGCAACAGAATGCAAACCCACAGGTTACTCTTCCGGATGAATCTCTTCGAGGAGATAATCCTTGCCCTTTCCATACGCGATTAGTTCGTTTAAGTGATACCGTTCCAGGGTGAGCGAGTCCTTCACCACGAAATCTCCGTTTGCCAGGATTTTCTCCACGGTAAATTCATGCACCTCGCCGTGGTTGACGAGTCTGTACTTCTTGCCCGTGCGCAGCACGTCTGTGGAAATTCCCGCCATTTACAAGGCCTCTTCACGTTCCAGCATCAGGATGGACGCCTGGGGTACGATATAATATTTTTCGTGCTCGTATATCACCTCGATGGCGCCCTTTTGGAGAAATATTGCAAGGTCTCCCTCCTGCGCCTGAAGCGGAAGGTACTTTACGGTATCCTCCCGGCCTTTCCAGATATCATCCTCATCCGTCGGGATGGGAAGCGGGTAGCCTGGGCCTACTTTGATGATGTATCCACTTTGAATTTTTTCCTTTTCCTGAACGCCCGGAGGCAGATAGAGCCCGCTGTCAGTTCGGTCTGTCTGCTTCAAAGGCTTGATTAACACGCGGTCGCCCACGACAATCAGATTTCTCAGCTTGTTGTCAGCCGTAACTTTCATAATACTCATTGTCTCAACGGTCAAAGATACGATAATGCCAGCAAAAGGGTCTATTCCAGTCCCTTTTCGCGCATTTTAGTGAATTCGCGATACCTGCGTACCAGTGATACAACAAACCCTGCCATAAGTACGAGAGTTCCAACCCACAATACGTTGATGAACGGTTTCTCGAGGGCTTTCAGCACCACCCAGTCCTTCTGCCGCGTCGCTATCCCAACGGTAAAATCACCGGTTTCCGGATGGATCGACACAAGTGATATGCGTACGCCGAGTTCGGGAATTTCGTCAGGAATCCGGCCCACCATCTTGTCCTTAATGACGAAGTAGGGCTCTGCCGAATAGGACCTCCGTTCACCGTTGATCGTCACTTTCGCTTTCACCGCCACATCCTGATCGGTAAGTTCTACACCGGACACTTCGTTCACCCTTTCAATACCTTCAAGCGTGGAAACGTAATCGTTCACAAAGAACGGTTCATTCATTTTCACACGCAGTTCCTCCATTTCACTCCAGTCGGTGCGCGATTCACCCGGCATTTCTACCGAAACGTACGTGTAGAGGTCGCTTGTGAGTGACCGGGTGATGTCGGGCGAAGAAACGATACCCATTTGTTCATTGGCCTGTACACGAGGGTACTGCACGAAGGCAATCTTCCCGTTTCGTCGGAACTGTATCTCGTAGTAGGTGTTTTCGGGATGTATTTCAAACTCTTCATTGGCCGAGAACAATTTCTTTCCCTCAAAGTAAATGTCGCGACGCGCGACGACGCGCCCCGGTGTGGGCGTCAAAAGAATATCGTTCTTGTCGACATACCCGCGTTTTCCCCTGGGCTCTACCCGCATGCCCATATATTCAATTTCATAACCGGCCATCGTTCGCGGCTCATGCAAGAACAGCAGCAGGTTATCGCGGTTAAACTCGTCACTGAGTTCTTTGGATATGAACATGCCCGTATTGTTGAGCGATACCACTTTCGAGTATCCCGACGACGCCATGATTCCAATCAACATAAGACCCATACCGATGTGGGCTATTGCGCCACCCGACAGGCCGGGACTGGTCTTCAACAAAGAAGCGAGTATGACACCATTCGCAACAATCGTGAAGACTGCCGCGAGTGTGAGGACAATGTACTTGACCGTGTATACCTGCCCCACCGTGATCACTACTGCGAAAATCACGAGGGCAAGGAGGGCTGGAGGCGTGAGCTCTTTTCGGAGTTTTGCCGCATCAACTTTCCTCCACCAGAAGAACTGACCAATGGCGGAGAGGATCGCCACTACCACGGCAAACCACAGCTGGACGTTGGAGTAAAACTCCACCGCGTTCGCTCTCGGCGCGCGATTGCCTTCACCGCCGAAGAGTCTCGAGATTGCATTGAGAACGGGTTTCGACGTTTCAAGAAGAACCTGAAAGCCCATCAGTGCCAGCACCAGCACGCCCACGAAAATCCAGAACTCTCTTGATAGGTAGGAAACCTCTGCCGATGAGGTGGGAATTTCGCTCCAACGCATACCCGCCAGCACAATTGCTCCCAGCATGAAGAAGAACAGGTAAACAAGAAGCTGACCGCTAAGTCCAAGATCCGTAAACGAGTGTACGGACGACTCACCAAGTATACCGCTGCGAGTGAGGAAAGTAGCGTACAGGATGAGAACGAATACCGTGATTACGAGAATGATCGACGATTTGAGCGCTACTTCGCTGTTCTTGTACGCATTCATCGTGTGGATCGCCCCCACGAGTATGAGCCATGGCACATAGACCGCGTTTTCCACCGGATCCCAGTTCCAGTAACCGCCAAAGTTTAGCGTTTCGTACGCCCAGTAGCCTCCCATAAGAATTCCAAGTCCGAGGACGCCGGCGGCAAAGATCGCCCAGGGTAAAGCCGGGCGTATCCATTCGCGATAGCGCCTGTACCAGAGGCCGGCTATGCAGTATGAGAATGGGACCAGAGTCGCTGCAAAGCCAAGGAACAGCGTCGGAGGGTGAATTACCATCCAGTAATTCTGAAGGAGGGGATTCAGCCCATTTCCATCTTTCGGAATGAACTCCGGATTCACCTTGAACACGGGCGCGTCGTGCATGACTTCGCGAAGCAAAATGAACGGCGAACTGCCAACCTTAACCTCAATGACCGGCAGCACCACGCCTAAGATCATTGATGCCAGGAATGCCTGGACTAATGCAAATACCGTCATCACCGGTCCTTCCCAAAAACGGTTTGTCAGGATGAGTACAATGCCCAATGCCGCCTGCCAGAACATCCAAAGAAGAAAACTTCCCTCCTGTCCGTTCCAGAACGTCGAGATCAGGTAATGCGTGGGGAGACTTCGATCCGAATAGTTAAAAGCATAATAGTATTCGAAGTAGTGGCGGGATATAATTATGAAGAGGCAGATGACGATGCCGAGAACCGATGCGGCGTGGATGTAGAATCCGGCACGACCATTAACGAGCCACTGGCGCTTCCTTTCGGGATCAACTGTTGCCGTTGACTTGAAGTAGCTGAAGACGGTAACCAGCGAAGCGACGAATGCCAGGATAACAAAAAAGTGACCCAGGTCACCTATGAAATAGTGCATCATTTCTTTTGGTCAGTCCCCACGAATAACACCACCAACCCCCCATCATCCATGGTTACCCGCCTGACGTCAGTTGTGTGGGCTCCTGGTACTTGGAGGGACACTTGAGGAGGATTTTGTCGGCCACAAAGGTATCGTCTCTGTAGCGACCCACAACCACCACTTTCTCAGACTTAGTGAAATCCGTGGGCATGGGCTCGTTATATTGCACTCTCTGTTCCTTCCCGTTCTCGTCTACCATCAGGAAAGAGAATGACACCCTGTCGGCACCGGGTGCTATGCCGACCACATGTCCCGCTTCGTCCTTTTTCAATTCGCCGACCACGTGAAGACTGCTCGTGTTACCCGCTTCGGCGGCTGACAGAGCCTCGTCAAACGTGACATACGTGCTGGCATCGCCTGCGCTCATGATGATCACCCCGACCGCGGCGGCGATCGCGACAATTGCAAGGATATGCGTGACTTTCATGGTTTTCGGGGTCAAAATTACGGCAAAAAGCCCATACTCTCAGGCCACCGACGGAAAAACGTGCAATCCCCTCAGGAGGTTCTGCCACCCCGTTCCTTTTCCAGTTTTGTGATCTTTTTGTCGAGCGTGAACAGGTACGTCAGCATACCTGCCAGGACGATCAGGATGATGCCCACAATCACGTAGATTTTGCCCTCAGCGCGGAGCTTGTCGGCCATTTCGACGGTCTCCTGCGCCTGTGTAGTGGCCGAAATGACGAGGCATACGAGGGTGAGTATGTATTTCATTTTATGAAGCGATATCAATCAGTCTCAGTTTTCGCACCCTTATCCTCAAATTGGCAATCCAGTACCCGGTGAGAAACCACCCTATCACGGCGGGATAAAAGACAATAAGCATCGACGAGTCGGTGTCGTAAATATTGAATCCCGGATTACCCCCGCTGCCGGGGTGCATGGAACTTTGCAGTCTTGGGATGATGAAGATGAGGGGTATCATTGCGGCAAACGCAAACACGTTGTATACGGCGCTGAGCCGGGCGCGCTGTTCCTGGTTTTCCAACGAGGCCCGGAGTACGAAATAGGCCAGGTAAATGAGCAGCGTTATGGCAGAGTTAGTCTGCTTAGGATCCCCATGCCAGAACGCACCCCACGTGTAACGAGCCCAGAGCATCCCTGTCAACAAGCCCAGTATTCCAAAGGCAGTGCCCACGTGAGCAAATTCCACCGACCGAATGTCGTATTCCTCCAAGGGGTTAAGAAGGTATCGTATGGCGTAGTAAATCGAAAGGCTGTACAGGAAGAACATGCCGAACCACATGGGCACGTGAAAGTACAGCGCCCGGATTGTTTCATTGAGGATGTTGAGCCGGGGCACGTCGAACAGAAGTCCCGCAGTGTGCACGTACACCAACAGGACAGCCACCGTAACCTTCATCCACGTTTTCATGAATTTCCCAAAATAAACTTACTCGAGTAAAGAATTTGCTTCCGGCGCAGAATTTCTAGCTGCGCCAAATATAGGGGAACAACAAATAGGACAGGGCACCCGATATCAGATTTATTGCCAGCAGGTTCAACAACTCGTCCTGGCTGGCAGAAGCCTCAAGGCCGTCGACGGCATTCTTGGTAATTCGAATCGCCATCAGCAGGATGCCGATGAGGACGGGAAAACTCAGCACTGCCATAAGCACATGGCTGTTCCGGGCTTTGGCAGCAATTCCCGAGATGAGGCTAAGGGAAGCAGCAAAGCCCAGACAAGTCAGGGCCAGGCCGGTAAGGAAGACGGTCTGGTCAGTTACTGGATTCTTCACGAAAATGGTAAAAAGTCCGTACCCAACAAGAGCCAGCAACAGGCAAAGGATGAAGTTGTAAAGAATCTTTGAGATGATAATCTCATGCGCTCCGGCGGTCATATACAAGTAGACCAAGGCGCCAGGCTTTTCGCCGATAAAACTCTTTGCCACGGTGTTCACCGCCGAAAAGAGAATCACCAACCAGAACAGCGCGGACCACGTCGCGGGACTTATCACGTTCTGTCTGAGATTGAACGTAATGTAGCAGATAAAGACCAGGCTGAAAAGGTATAGACCGATACCGGAGATCACGGACTTTCTGCGGAGTTCCAGCGTAAACTCCTTTCGCAACAGTACAAGGAGATTACTCATCGCGTTGGGAGAGCAACCAGGCATACTTGAACCCAAGAACCACTGCAGACAAAAGGATACCCGCGACAATGGCGCCCGACAATAAAAGAGGCAAACCCGGCCCCACTGGCCTATTCCTGGGAATGAAGCCTTCTACCAGTTGAACACTATTTACCAGTCTGAGCTTCTCTTCAAGTTCAAGTTTCTGCTCAACGAGCTGCACCGTCTTTACGTACGCCTCCGATGGATCCATCAGAAGCATGCCCGCAGGAGAAACGGTTGAACCCTGCGCCATCTTCTGCTTCACAGTTTCCAGCTTCTCAATTTCCTCTTTAACGCTTGCCAATAATTCCTCGTAAACCCGCTTCCTCTCTTCGGCACGAATTTTTACGAAATCATTTTCGGCGATGAACTCCATGATGCCCTTTTGAAGGGCTGGGAGAATACCGTTGTCGGTCGTCCGGACAGTAACTACAATCGCCAGCCGATCCTCCTCCGGTACTGTTTGAAGGGCTCCCTTCATGGTTACTTTGCGGATCCTGGCAGCCTCCTGTTCCGTCAGACCCAATCGAGCTGCCAGCACCTTATGGTTGCCATCACGAATGAGCGCGTTAAGGCTCTCTCCTAATTCCAGGCAGTACGATTCAGTGAGGATAGATGAATATATCAGCATCCGACTCTCGTATACGAGGGCGGAAGTGCTGAATTTCCAAATCGCCAGACCAACAGCCACCCCAATACATATCAGGATCAGTACTAAATTTCGCCTGAGCGCCCGAAAAGATTTTGCCAACAACTCAACCAGGTCGATTTCTTCGTGGTGTGCTTGGTTCATGCGGCGCTTACGCTGAATTGCATTAAATCAGCGCTAAATTATTACTTTTGCGTGCTTTTCATATCATTTTTTCAGATCCAGACCTTAAATGCCATCTAAAAAGAGAGTTTTAGTAACAGGTGCAGCAGGGTTCATTGGCTTTCACCTCAGCAAGAAACTGTGTGGGCTAGACTATATTGTTACCGGTATTGATAATCTCAACGACTATTACGATCCCGACCTCAAGCGCGCGCGGTTGAATCTCCTGAAACAAGAATCGTCGTTTGACTTCCAACCCGTCGACCTTACCGACCGGGAAGGTCTGAATCGCCTCTTTGCTGAAAAGCACTTTCAGGTGGTCGTTAACCTCGCAGCCCAAGCCGGGGTACGCTACTCGCTGATCAATCCACATGCATACCTCGAGAGCAACCTGCACGGATTCCTCAACGTGCTTGAAGCGTGCCGTCACAACCCGGTAGAACACCTGGTATACGCCTCATCGAGTTCCGTATATGGGGCCAACCGCGCGATGCCCTTCTCGGTTCATCACAATGTCGACCACCCGATCTCGTTGTATGCGGCATCGAAGAAGGCGAACGAACTGATGGCCCATACATACTCGGCGCTTTACGGCATGCCGACAACCGGCCTCCGCTTTTTCACTGTCTATGGACCTTACGGACGCCCTGATATGGCGCTGTTTATATTCACGAAGGCCATCATCGAAGGCAAACCGATAAACGTTTACAATCACGGCAAGATGAGCCGCGACTTTACCTACATCGACGACATTGTCGAATCTATTGCGCGCCTCATCGAAATGCCACCAGCGCCCAATCCGAACTGGGACGGCAAGGCACCAGATCCTGCTTCAAGCTTCGCTCCCTATCGCATCTACAACATCGGTAACAACCAACCCGTCCCGCTTATACGGTTTATTGAGGTCATTGAAGAAAAGCTTGGGAAGAAAGCAATTCGGCACCATATGGATCTGCAGGACGGCGACGTGCCCGAAACCTATGCGGACGTAGAAGACCTCATACAGGCAGTTAACTTTCGACCGTCTACACCGATCGAAGTTGGTGTCGGGAGATTTGTTGACTGGTACAAAGAATACTATAACATAAAACTGAATGGATAAGATTGGAATCATCGGCCTGGGATACGTAGGCCTTCCGTTAGCCGTAGAATTCGGTAAGGTCATGGATGTCGTGGGCTTCGACATAAACCAAACGCGTATCGATGAATTGAAAAGGGGGCACGACCGAACCCGTGAATGCGAACCCGCAGAACTGGCGGAGGCAAAAAAACTGACGTTCACATCCAATTTGGAAGACCTCCGATCGGTAAACATTTACATTGTCACGGTTCCCACACCGGTCGATGAATTCAAAAAGCCCGACCTCTCCCCGCTTATCAGCGCCAGCAAAACGGTAGGTCAGGTTCTTAAGAAGAATGATATCGTGATCTATGAGTCCACTGTGTTTCCCGGCTGCACGGAAGAAATTTGCGTACCTGAGCTGGAACGCGTGAGTGGATTGAAGTTCAACGTCGACTTTTACTGCGGTTACTCACCGGAACGCATCAATCCCGGCGATAAGGAGCGGCGCGTGGCCAACATAAAAAAGGTAACGAGCGGCAGCACCCCCGAAATCGCTGAGCGAGTAGATCAACTCTATAAGAAGATTATCAAGGCGGGAACTCACAAAGCTTCGTCTTTAAAAGTTGCAGAGGCCGCCAAGGTGATTGAAAATTCTCAGCGCGACATCAACATCGCGTTCGTCAATGAACTGGCGATGATCTTCGAGCGCATCGGCATCGATACAACGGAGGTGCTGGAGGCTGCCGGTACGAAATGGAACTTCCTGCCTTTCAAACCAGGACTCGTCGGCGGACACTGCATTGGGGTTGACCCGTACTATCTCACCTACAAGGCGGAAGGCCTCGGTTACCGTCCGGAAGTAATCCTGTCCGGAAGAAGGATCAACGACAACATGGGCATTCACATCGCCACCTGCGTTGTCAAGCTCATGGCCAGAAAGGACCTGCCGATAAACAAATCCGAAATTCTCGTGCTTGGTATCACGTTTAAGGAAAACTGCCCGGACATCAGGAACAGCCGCGTGATTGACGTGATCCGTGAATTGCAAAGCTATGGCGCATCCGTGGACGTTTATGATCCGCTCGCCGATAGCAAGGAAGTGGAACATGAATACGGGCTTAAGCTCGTAAAGTCTCTTGACAAAAAATACCACGCCATTGTCCTTGCTGTGAGCCATGCCGAGTTTACAAAACTCGACTGGAGCAAGATTCGGAATCACAATACGGTCGTCTACGATGTAAAATCGTTCCTGGATCGCTCCGCCGTTACGGCACGTTTGTAGAATCCCTACCTTCACGGCATGGAGCCAATCAAGATGGTTGATCTTCATAAGCAGTACCTGAAGATCAAGAGCGACATCGACAGCGCGATCCAGGAGGTACTTAATGAGACTGCGTTCATCCAGGGAAGGCACGTCAAAGAGTTTGAAGCAGCGCTCGCCAAATACACAGGCGCCAAATACGTTATCTCCTGTGGCAACGGAACGGATGCGCTCCAGATCGCACTGATGGCGCTCAACACAGAACCTGGCGACGAAGTCATTCTGCCTGTCTTTACCTATGTGGCTACGGCTGAAGTTATCGCGCTGTTGCGACTGACACCAGTATTTGTCGACGTCGATCCGCGCACGTTCAATATTGACGTTCAGCAAGCAGTCGCGAAGATCACAGATCGAAC